>JASEGB010000001.1:0-353 GCA_030018275.1 Actinomycetota bacterium
CAACAGCTTTTAAGAGCTCCATTATCGGGCCGCAGGACTCGCAAGTATCCTTGCCGCAGCCACACTCGTAGGACTTGAGTGCCGAACCTGAGATCACCGGGGTATCATCCCCCGGGAATTCGTATTCATTTAAGAGTTCTCTTACCTCCATCTCCACCAGTTCCAAGAGTTCTGGGTCGTCTACCAGGTCCGCCTTGTTTAAGAAGACCACGATGTATGGGACACCGACCTGTCTTGCCAGGAGGATGTGTTCCCTGGTCTGGGGCATGGGTCCATCGGCTGCGGAGACCACGAGGATGGTCCCATCCATCTGGGCGGCACCTGTGATCATGTTCTTCACGTAGTCGGCATGA
>JASEGB010000001.1:363-68521 GCA_030018275.1 Actinomycetota bacterium
CGCCCACGTGGACTGCCCGGGTCACGCCGACCACGTGGGCGTAGTGTCTCTTCTCTGTCTGGTACTCCACGTGGGCGATGCAGATGGTGATGCCCCTCTCCTTCTCCTCAGGGGCATTGTCGATGGACTCGAAGCTCCTGGGCTCAACCTCGAGTCCACGGGAGTTCAGACACTTGGTGATGGCCGCGGTGAGCATGGTCTTGCCGTGGTCCACGTGACCTATTGTTCCCACGTTCATGTGGGGTTTTACCCTTTCGAATTTCTTCTTTGCCATTGCCTCCTCCTTCTTTCAGTCAGCAGTTGACAAGTTGCAGGACATCGTTTACTTGCAAATAGCAACACATCGTTAACTCTTAGAGCCCTGTTTTGTAGCAGGACATCGTTAACTGTCCTTTGACAACTGAATAGTTGTAGTCACAAGATTTCTCTTCCCCTTTTGAGAACTCAATCTCCAAACACTTTGGATGGAGGTTGAGCAAATGAATAATGAGGAAGAGATTCGCCAGGAAGCTATTTGCCGTTATCTTCAAGGAGAACCACCTGCTCCCATATGCGAGGAACTCAATCGATCGAAACCTTGGCTATTTAAATGGCTCAATCGCTACTACTCAGGAGGCGACACCTGGTATAGGGGGGAAATCTAGGGCTCCCAAGAAAGTTGCCAACAAAACCGATGAGAAGCTTGAACAGCTTGTGGTTGCTGTGAGAAAGAAGCTCGAGCAGACCAAATATGCTCAGATTGGAACTTTAGCTATCGCTTGGGAACTCAAGAAACTGGGGTTAGAAGAAATTCCCAAACCTTGGACAGTAAACCGCATTCTTTCCCGGCACAACTTGACCAAGAAGAAGGAATCCTATGAAAGAAGTGGAAAACCCTATCCCGAAGAGGTTTCTATCTTCCAGGTGAACTACAGGAGGCGGATCTTTTAGGACCCCGGTACCTTACAGGTGGCACTCGCTTCTATTCCCTCAATGTGATGGATGTGGGAAGTCACAGGGTTGCTTTGAATCCTTGCTTGAATAAAAATGACTTCGCCCTAGCAGAAGGTCTCATCTCCTCCTGGAAAAGACTTGGAATTCCCAAAACTCTAAAGCTCGATAATCAACAGGCATTTCGGGGTTCCAACCGGTATCCCAGAAGCTTCGGTTTGATAATAAGGCTTTGCCTTTCTTTAGACGTCGAGGTGATCTTCATTCCCTTCTCTGAACCCTGGCGCAATCCCTTCATCGAGAAGTTTCAAGACACTTGGAGAAAGACTTTCTTTAGGAGTCAGCATTTCCATTCCTAAAGAAACACCGAAGAAAGGGAAAATTCACTTTATCCGCTTCATAAGAAGGGATCTAATGCTCAATGTATTGTCCGAGAAATTTCGGCTAAGACCAAGTCTTCTCCATCAATATGTGACTGCAACTATCTATGTCAAGGAGCAAAAATTGAGGAATCTACTGGGAAGATGATCTCGTTCAAGAATTTAATTATCATCTTCCTTAAGTAAACGATGTTATGCTACATACATTCTCTAAGATTGAGTAAACGATGTTATGCTATTTAACAAGTAGTTATTAGTTCGTAGTTGGGAGCTAATATTTTCATTGTTCCCAAACTACCAACTCCCCACTCCCAACTAATAAACTGTATATAAGGGTAGCGGTGGCAGGATTCGAACCATGCTCCGTCGCTTTCGCTCCTTGGTCGGAAAACCTCACGGTTTCCCGCCAATACCACCCTTCCATACGATAGATTCTGGGGGAAATCCTTCCCCCAGAAAATATATCCCCCTTGGTCGCAGGTTCTCAGATCGTTGGTAATATTCTCCCTCGATTTGAGAAACATTCAATGCTAATTCTGTAGCGGTGGCAGGATTCGAACCTGCGACTCCACGGGTATGAGCCGTGTGCTCTAACCACTGAGCTACACCGCCATGCTTCCGATGACTTTTACTGTAGTCAAACTCTTTCTTAATCAAAAGTCAAGATTTGAAGCTTGCACAAGAGCCGAGGACGGGATTTGAACCCGTGACCTCGTGCTTACCACGCACGTGCTCTACCTACTGAGCTACCTCGGCATTTTACTCATATTTTGTTGTTCGCTGTCGGTTGTTCGCTTTTAAATATCTTCTACCAACAACTAACCTACCAACAACCAATTAGCGGTGGGGAGACTTTTGACTCATCCCTCTTCACTAATTTTTACGGTGGGGGGGAGAGGATTCGAACCTCTGAAGGCTGCGCCGGCAGATTTACAGTCTGCTCCCTTTGTCCACTCGGGAACCCCCCCTACCCCTTGAAAATTCTTTTTAAAAGACAAGAGAATCCCCTTTTTGCAGTAATGATAGTACTTTAAATTGTATCCCATGTCAATCTCAACAAAACCAAAAACGGTGAGGTAGAGTGGATAATTATATCAAAAAGTCGAGGAGTAAAATGCTTTTGAATAGTCCATTTGAACTATAAAAAATGAGTCATATGGAGCATATACAAGGATGACAAAAAGAGGTATAAAAGTGCTATGGTTAAAATAATCCGATTCCCGATTGTTATGAAAGGTTCTTTCGCTATTCCAAAGCTTTGGTGGGATGTATGTGTTAAGAAAATGCCTTCTCATCTTCTCAATTCTAATCATTGTTCTAATTCTTCTCCTTGCGAGTACAAATGGAAGTTCCTTAGCCACTACACCTTCAGAAAATCTATTCGAGAGCATACGAGAAGCCATCAATCAGAAGATCCAGGGATTAAAGGGTAGAGAAGTTCCTGAAATTGCATTATACCCCGAAGCAAGGCGCTTACTTTACCGGGAGAATATCGATACTGAAAAACAAGAAAAAAACACTTTTATAGCATATTATGCCAGAGAAGAAATAGGGAAGGTTTCCCAATTTTACTCCTCCGAGATGAAAAAGTTAGGTTGGAAGGAGATAGAATCGGGAACCATTGACGCTGCGGGAGAAATAGGTTATCTCCTAACATTTGCAAAGGACAATCGGAGTTGTGGGATTACCCTTATAGGCAAAGGGGATACACAAGCCACCCTCATTCAAATTGCCTTATGGGAGAAGTACAAAGGAGCCCCAGCGGGAACACCCATAAGTCTATTATTGCCATTGACCGGTTTTTTCAAGGCTTTCTCCAGTCTCCCACCTTTGGTTCGCTGGTCGATAATTCTTGCAATCGTAGTCTTGTTGATAATTCTCGCGGTCACTTCTCGGATTTTTAATATAGTTAATGTAATCAGGTGTTTTTTTCTCTACTCAATCTTAGCGGGACTATTCACCAGCGCTTATCTCCTTTTCGCTCGAACCGCTGGGAAAATCGCCCGGTTCCCATCCCCATACACCTCCCCATTGATAACCGCAATTTTCATTATCATTGTTGTGTGCTGTTTCCAACCAGTTAAAAATAGAGTGCAAAAACTAATCGATAAAATCGTCTACAGGCACGAGCTTCGATACAGGGATTTCCTCCAACAATTCAGCCAAACTTTAAGTTCTCTGATGAGTCTGGAGGATCTTTCAACGAAAATCGTCCAAAAAATAAGAGAGGGCATGGAGCTTCAAAGCGCCACTTTGCTTCTCTACGATATCCAAAATATTAGCCGAGTTCGCTCGCTTGGGGAAAAAGAAGAAAGGACCAGAACATCTCTACAGCAATTTAAGCAATCGGGAAAGAGAAATACTTCGCCTCATCGCCCAGGGAATGAGCAACAAAGAAATTGCCAAGGAGCTTTTCATCAGCGATAAAACGGTCAAGAACCATCTGAGGAATATCTTCAGCAAACTGCACATCAACGACAGGACAACCGCAGCCGTGATCGCCATACGTGAAGGCTTGGCAGAATAATTATCCTTCCTCTAACCTCCCCACGAGGATAGACTCCCGTATAGCCTAGACATAATTCACGCTTAATAATTCGAGATCACTCTATTTATGTCTAGGGCACACTCCCGCGTGCCTAGTCCATTTGGGCTATCAAAAATGAGTCAATTGTGCTATTTACCTGGGAAGATGCTCGCCTAACATATTAATTAGAAAAGCTTGTGAGCTTTAAGAGGGACCCTGGGAGTGAGGATTTGCCCCTCCCTTGCTCTCGGGGTCCTAAAAATGAACAATTTCTGATAATCACTAAATACTTATTTGGTCAGGAGGCTTCCATGAGCGAAGGCGAACTTGCTAGCATTGTTAAGGTGTCACATATGACTATCAATAGGTTGATGAAAGAACTCCGGGCTTTGAATTTAGTCACTATGGAGCGGATAGGAAATGCAAATGTATGGGCAGTAAATAGGGAAAGTTATGCTTATCAGGTACTTTCTGAAATAGTAAAAAAGATTGCTGAGACTCCTCTCGAACATCTAAAGAAGACCATACTTAAAAATATTCCCAAGACGCTAGTAAAGGAAGTTATCCTCTTTGGATCCATTGCATCGGGAGGAGAGGAGATAAGCAGTGATATCGACTTATTTATTTTAGTGAAATCCAAACAAGATAAAACCAAACTAGAGCCTTTTATCGACAAACTTTCTAACCAATGTCTCATACTTTACGGTAACAGATTAGCGCCGTATATCCTAACCGAACTTGAATTGAAAAAGAAGGAGAATTTACCTCTAATATCGGAGGTCAGAAAGGGCATTCAAATCTATTCATCAAAAGGGGCATCTGTTGGCAAAGCTAAAGACGAGACGCATTGAGAGAAGTTTATACGTAAACTATCTTAAGAGAGCCGAAGAATGCCTAACCGCCTCAAAAGCGCCCTCTTTTAGCTGCGATTCTTTGGAGCCGGCGACCCGATTCGAACGGGTGACCTGCTGATTACAAATCAGCTGCTCTCCCACTGAGCTACGCCGGCAATTATTCTAAGTTTAGCATAAAGGCAAATCTTTGACCAAGTAAAGCCTTTTACCAAGTAAAGCGTTACTTGGTAATTCCGCTAACTCCCTAGTTCAATTCTTAACTTACTTTCTTAAGACTCCACTTGCCTCGCTCTTGCTTCTCAAAGCGAGGATTCTTGCGGTAACCATCAGAACACAGAACTCCCCAAACCAAATGGTTCAAGGCTTTCCCATCCTTGCTAGGATAATCAGATTTAAGAGCCTCTACAAGCTCTTTTGCTGTGACCGGATGAGCCGCTTCCTGCATGATTTTCTGAATCTTATCGCCATGCTTTCCCTCTTCTGAAAGCGGGCTTTCTTCTTCTTAGTCTGTTTGGTCGCCATCTTTGCACCTATACCAAGATTCTATATGTAGTAGATCATCCACATTCTAACACAATACGTGGTGCCTTTCAAATACCAGTATCAGTTTATTACGAACACATGTTCGTTTCAATGATAAAATTGCTTTATTGGTTGCCAAAAATGAAAGCAAAGAAGCGAGGTCAGAGGAGAAATCCTCTCTTTGCTATTAAAATGGCCTGCTGCTACTTGACTTATCTTAAGGCAAACCCTAAAACTAGACGGTTGGTCAATTTGGTGCAACCTAGAGCAATTTATCCACGGGCGAGAACTTAGAATGGGCTTCCTTTAGGTTTCTTCCCACCATGTAAACATAAATCATTGTGCTCTCTAAATTCCGATGACCCAATAAGCTCTGTAGTGAAAATAAGTCTCTGGCCACGATTAAGTGGATGTTTCTCTCTTTGAGCCTTTCTCCATCCTTAGTGATGAATAAAGCTTCCTTATTTACCACCTGCAAAAGAGCTTTAACTTGATGGTCTTCAAGCACATAGGGAAACTGTAAGGGCAGTCTCGGTTTTCTCATGTAATCGATGGGATTTCTTTTGATGATGTTTAAGAGAAAATAATCTTTTATCTTTGTTGAATCTACCTCTTCTATTGGGGTATCCTTTGAGTCAATGCCTTGACTCGAAGTTTGTTTCAGGAATTCTTGGAAGGAAGAGATAACATAGTAACTTTACATTATTTTGCGTCTTAAATGTAGTTCTACTTTCCGCTTCACACGCTGTAGGGCATTATCGATGGATTTTACGTGTCTATCGAGTTCCTCAGCGATTTCCTGATAGGATTTCCCATCAATATATAATCTCAAGACTTCCGCTTCGAGGCCACTTAATATCTCACCGAAGCTAGAACGGATACTTTTGAGTTCTTCGCCGCTGATCACCAATTCCACGGGGTCGGTTACTTCGGAGCCAGAGAGGGTTTCCACCAAAGTTCGATCCGATTCATCCTCGTAATACATGGGCTTATTTAGAGAGATGTATGAATTCAATGGGATGTGCTTCTGTCTTGTGGCCGTTTTAATGGCCGTAATCATTTGGCGGGTGATACAAAGTTCAGCGAAGGCTCTAAAGGAGGACTGCTTATCGGGACGGAAATCTCTTATGGCTTTGTATAATCCAATCATGCCTTCTTGAATTAAATCTTCTTTGTCTGCGCCTATGAGGAAATAGGACCTTGCCTTTATCCGAACGAAGTTTTTGTATTTATCGAGTAGAAATTCGAGTGCCGAATCATTTCCCTCTCTAGCAGATATAACGAGTTCATAATCATCTAAGCCCTGAAAAACCGAAGAATCACGCTTATGATGTCCCGGATGGGCTTGCAATTACATCGCCTCCAAGGAAGGTTAATCCAAACAGATGTGGGACCCCCTTTCCATGAATTTGCAAAAAAGAAATCTAAACCGATTATATATTAGGTGCTTAACAGCGTCAAGGAAACCTGGTCTTCCGCTAACTAGCCACTCTCAAATAGATTCCTGGAGAGTTGACGCGTCTACTAGTCTACTAATTTATATACCCAATTGCTTCACAAAGATGTCATTTATGGCTCATTCTTTGTCTTCTGGCCTCGTACATCAAAAGAGCCCCGGCTACGGCGACATTGAGGGAGGAAATTTTCCCATACATTGGAATACTCACAAAACGGGATTTCTTCCCTCAACGACTTCGCTCATATATATCGATCACTCTCTGAAAGCTGAACTTCCATTTATATCCCTTGGGCGTGTCCACGTCGCGTACCTCTATGCCCATTCCATTTAACCTCTCTCGAATGTTATCCGCGGTCTTCCAATCCTTTCTCTCTCGAGCTCGCTTTCGCACATCCAAAATTGTGTTGAGGATTTTGGTGAAATCCTCCTTCAATCCTGCCCTGGTTTCTTTCGTATCGGGCCCTTGGGATAGTTCGAAGTAGAGATCAAGGAGGTCGTTTAGCATCATCTCCGGGAGCAACTTAAGCAACTCTTGAATCCTGGGAAGTTTAATATTCGATTCCTGGACGATGGATAAACCAAATTCCAATCCCAATACCTCTCCGAGCTCGATGAAGATTTTTCTGATTTCGATCAGCAAATCCCTTGCTTCGACGCTGGGATTGGCTTTGAAATTCTGCAGCAAGATATGGGCGTCTTTTGCCAGTTCGAATAAGATAGCCAACGCCGCGGCGGTGTTAGAATCGTCGTCCATTGCCTCCTCGAATTTTGCCCTGGTCTCGGAAACAATTCGAGATACATCTTCGCCGGTCTTTATTTGCGATGTCGATGAGACCGAGCACATCTCAAGGGCATCGTCGATATCCCCGAGGAGATTCTCTAACCTCTCAAAGGCCTCGGTGGACTCGGAAAGCCGATCGAAGGTAAAATCGATTGGGCTCCTATAATGGTGCTCAAGAAAAAGCAGACGTAGTGCATTGGGATTGTATTTCCTTTCCAAAATTTCCCTTACCAGTATCACATTGCCCAAGGACTTGGCCATCTTCTCCTTTTCGATGCTTAAAAATCCATTATGCAACCAATGTCTCACAAAGGGTTTTGTACCCGCATAGGCTTCGGATTGAGCGATTTCATTCTCGTGGTGAGGGAAGATTAAATCCTGACCTCCCGCGTGGATATCGAAGCCCATGCCCAGATATTTGAGGGACATGGCTGAGCACTCGATGTGCCAACCGGGTCTCCCATCTCCCCACGGACTGGGCCAGGAAGGTTCACCGGGCTTAGCCTTTTTCCAGAGAGCGAAATCCATGGGATGACGTTTGCGTGGATCGATTTCAACCCGTTCCCCAGCTCTCATCTCCTCCAGAGTGCGGTGAGAAAGCTTCCCGTAATCTTCAAATTTGGTGACTTCAAAGAAGACATCTCCATCAACGACATAGGCGTATCCCTTTTGTATGAGCTTTTCGATCATCTCCAGCATCTCCGGTATATGCTCGGTGGCTTTGGGTTGAACATCTATCGGCTCCACACCCAGACTCTCCATGTCATCGAGATAAGCCCGTGTATACTTCCTTGATATCTCCTCGGCGGTGGTATTCTCCTCCCGGGCCTTGTTGATGATTTTATCATCAATATCGGTGATATTCTGGACGTAAATGACCTCGTATCCCTTATGCCTCAAATACCTTCTTATCACATCGAAGGCTACATAGCAGCGCGCATTTCCGATGTGGATGTAGTTATAAACCGTGGGTCCGCAGACGTACATCCCAATTTTGCCCTCTTCACGAGGGACAAGCTCTTCCTTTTTACCGGTCAAGGTATTATAAACCCTCAGGCTCATCCTTCCTTGCCTCTTCGATTTTGTGTTCTAGTCTATCCAGACGACGGTGAATGGCATTAAACATCTCCGCCACGGGATCTGGGAGCCTTTCATGGTGTAGATCGATGGTGGGAACCTTCTTCCCCTCCCGAACGACTATGCGACCGGGAACGCCTACCACGGTGCAGTTTGGAGGGACTGGATGGATCACCACAGCTCCCGCTCCCACAATAGAATTATCTCCCACATTTACGGCACCCAGAACGGTTGCACCGGCGGCGATGACCACGTTATCACCTATGGTGGGGTGACGCTTCCCTCTTTCCTTTCCGGTTCCCCCCAAAGTTACACCTTGATAAAGGGTGACATTATCTCCAATCTCGGTGGTCTCTCCTATGACCACTCCCATGCCATGGTCTATGAAAAATCCTCGCCCAATCTGCGCCCCGGGGTGAATTTCAATGGCCGTTAAAAAACGACTTATGTGGGAGAGTAGGCGAGCGAGCAATCTTAGTCTCCTCCTATGTAACCAATGGGCTATGCGGTGAAAACAAATGGCATGAAACCCCGGATAAGCCAGGATAACCTCAAGGGCGCTCGTGGCGGCGGGGTCTCTATCAAGAGCCGCCTGAACATCCCCTTTTAAAGCATCAAACATCGTACACCCCCGCACTTAAATTTGTTCCACCAGGGCCACGGCATAAGCGGCGATTCCTTCCCTGCGCCCGGTAAAGCCCAAACCTTCGGTGGTGGTGGCTTTGACGTTTACCCGATCCCTCTCTATATCCAAAGTATGAGCGATCTTTCCCTTCATCTCATCGCGAAAGGGAGCAATTTTTGGCTCCTCGAGGGCCACGACCACATCTAAATTAACCACTTTGTACCTTCGTTCGGTCAAGATTTTTTTGACCTCAGAGAGCAGAGTGAGGCTGGAGATATCCCTATACCTCTCCTCCGTATCCGGGAAATGTAGTCCCATATCTCCCTCGGAGATGGCTCCCAAGATGGCATCGATGATTGCATGGATAACAACATCGGCATCGGAATATCCTTCGAGTCCCAAGGGAAAGGGGATGTGCACCCCTCCCAAAACTAAGGGGCGGTTAGAGGTAAATTTATGAGCATCAAAGCCAATACCAACCCTCACTTTTGAAGGGGAAAGGGATGAGTCTAGAGTCAAGATCGATTTCTCCCTCCAGACTTCTCCCTTATCCCTCACCCCTCACTTTCATTTTGTCTTTTCCTCAGGATAGCTTCGGCTATCAGTAAATCTTCGGGGGTTGTTATTTTAATATTTTCGTAAGAACCCATGATCATTCTAATGCGGTACCCCATTCTCTCGAGGAGAATTGCATCATCAGTACCGTAAAAATTATCGGACTTCGCCTGTTTGTGGGCTTCGAATAGCGACTTTAATTTAAAAACCTGAGGAGTTTGAGCACACCAAAGTTTCGCTCGGGGACGAGTTCGGGCTATCCTTTCATCCTGCACCTCTTTGATGGTATCCGTAGCGGGGACTCCGACCACCACACCATCCCAACCCTTTAACGCGGAAATTGCCTTCTCTATGATTTGAGGGGTTACAAGGGGGCGCGCTCCATCATGGATCATCACCGTTGTGGTTCCTTTAGGCAGGGCTTGAAGACCATTGTACACGGAGTCCTGTCTTTTGGGTCCCCCAGCAACCACCTCTAATACCTTGGAGAGACCGTATTTTTCTATGATTTCGTCCCGACAAAATTCTATGTCCTCGGGATTTGCCACCACTATGACCTGATGTATGGGGGTACAATCTTCAAAGACCTGGAGGGTATGGGCTAAAATTGGCTTGCCACCCAGGAGAATATATTGTTTACCACCCCCAAGTCCCATCCTCTCCCCCCTCCCCGCAGCGGCGATCACGGCAACATTTATGACCTTAAGCACTGGTGGCCTCCACATCTTTGAGCTTGGTGAAGATCATCCTCCCCGCCGGAGTTTGAAGGACACTCGTCACCAAAACCTCGACATCCTCGCCAACGAACTTCTTCCCTCCATCCACTACGACCATGGTTCCATCATCCAGGTACCCAACGCCCTGTCCGGCTTCCTTCCCTTCCCTTAAAATACGCACGCTCATTTCTTCACCCGGTAAGACCACTGGTTTAAGGGCATTTGCAAGTTCATTGATGTTAAGGACCCTTACCCCTTGTAATTCAGCGACTTTATTTAAATTGTAATCGTTGGTGAGGATTACACCATCCAATTCCTTGGCAAGACGAACCAACCTGGCATCGACATCTAAAAGTTCTGGGTAGTCCTGCTCCAAAATGTGGATTTCCACTCTTGGCTCCCGCTGAAGTGCACCTAAAATATCAAGTCCCCTACGTCCCCGATTTCTCTTGAGGCTATCTTCAGAATCAGCAATCTTCTGTAGCTCCTTCAATATGAAGCGAGGCACATTTAGCCGCCCCTCAATGAAACCGGTCCCACAAATATCGGCAATCCGTCCATCGATGATGACGCTGGTATCCAAGATCTTTTCTTCGGGGAAATATGTTGCCTTTGGTATCTTAACCTGGGAAAAGATCCGAAGCGCTCCTCGAAAATCCTCCTTTTTGCGGAGTGAGAGGCGTATCCCCAAATAGCCCAAGACGACGAAGACCAGAACGGTTAAGAAGATGTGCAATAATTTCAGTTCCGATGGGAGATACTTCAAAGGCCATGAAATTAGGGTTGCCAGAACCAGCCCAACTATTAAACCTAATGCACCGATTATCAGATCCAAACTGGGAATCTTCTGGACATTGGCTTCAATCCAATTTATCGCTTTAACCAGCCATCTGCCAGCGATTCCACCCAAAACATATCCGATCCCAGAACCAATTATTATGTATGATATGATTCCGATGAGCTCGGGGATGGGTACCTTGATCACATTCACCAACTGATAACCAGCAATAGCTCCTGTGATGATGAAAAGGATACGAATGATGCGAATGAGCATCGTCAACAACTCCTATCTTTTGTGAACTTGAATGAGCGATCAAATTGTCCTCCTTGAAAAACCTTCCAATTTGCCCTCTGTGCAAATCTTAGCACAGGTAGAAGGAGAGGGTCAAAATCTCCAAAACCTTGGTTTCCTTGACAAGCAAATTACATAAAAATTATAATGTGGATGATTTTTAAGCGCCATAAGGGGGAGAGAAGAATAATGCCACCACAAACTTCCTGTAAGAAATTTCAACGCACCGTCTCCGAGTATCTGGTAAGACACAAAAGCATTCTTGATGTAATGTCCAAATTCCAAGAAGCCAGTGCTCATGTAAACAGAGCTATGGCCAAAGCGGTCACCAACTGTGGGTGTTTAAAGATCAAAGCTGAAAAACAACCCGTCCCCCCAAATGTCAACTTCTCCGAAGTTTCAAAATATGTAAAAACACATATAGAAGGGAACTTGTGTCCCAATTGCCGTGAGGTAGTGGAGGCGGAGTTGGGAAACGCCATGTTCTACATCGCAGCTTTTTGTACCCTTCTCGATCTCGACCTGGAAAAGATCCTCTCAAAGGAAAACGATCGAATCTCAACGTTGGGTGTGTACAGCTTGACTTGATTTCCCAAAAAGCCTCTTTAACCCCAACCTTATCACCAGAATTAGTGCCTCCAGGATGACCTTCCTTGAAAGTTTGGATTTTCCTTTCTGTCTGTCTACATAGGTTATGGGTATTTCCTCGATTGCAAACCTCTTCTCATAACCTCTATTGAGAAGCTCAATTAAAAAAGCGTATCCATCTAAGGTAATCGTATCCAATTCCAGACTTTTCAGAATCTCTCGGCGATATCCTCTAAAGCCACTGGTGCAGTCCTTGAAAGGAAGTCTTAAGAGAAAGCGAGCGAATCTATTTCCCCACGTACTCAGCAATCTTCGAAAGAATCCCCAATCGGCTACGATCTTCCCACCATCCACATAGCGAGAGCCAATGACCATGGAGCAATTCTTCATTCTCCGAAGTAGCCTGGGAATATCTTTCGGGTCATGTGAAAAGTCAGCATCCATGGAAAAAATATATTTGAACTCCCGTTTCAGACCATAATTAAATCCATCCTTGCAGGCGACTCCATATCCCCTTTCCCCTCTCCGGCGAAGGACTTGCACCTGTGGAAATTTCTCGGACAAGACAAAGGCGATTTCGCCCGTACCATCGGGGGAATCGTCGTCCACAAATAAGATATTGAAATCTTCATCAACCGCAATTATCGCCTTAACCAGCTTTTCTATATTTTCGCACTCGTTATAAGTGGGTATTACTATCAGTACCTCGGACAAGACCATCTTACCTCAGCTTTTTTAGAGCCTCGCGGTTAGCCTCTATGGTTCTTTGGATGTCTTCATCCGTATGAGCCGTGGAGATGAAGCAGGCTTCGAACTGAGAGGGTGCAAGATAGATGCCAGACTTAAGCATCTCTCGGAAATAGCGGGCATATTTTTCAGTATCCGAACTGGCAGCGGTCTCGAAGTTTAAAACCTCTTTATCCGTGAAGAACATGCACAAAAGCGATCCAACCCTCGTGAAATGGGCTTTTATCCCCAATTCCCTGGCATTTTCCCGCAAGCCCTCGGAGAGCATGGCTCCCTTCCTCTCCAAGTCCTGATAAATCTGGCCATCGGAAAGTATTTTGAGCGTCATAAGTCCAGCGGTCATGGCTATGGGATTCCCGGAAAGGGTACCAGCCTGATATACCGAGCCCACGGGAGCCACACATTCCATGATTTCTCGCCTTCCACCAAAGGCACCCACCGGGAAGCCTCCCCCGATTATCTTGCCCAGACAGGTCAAATCAGGGATGACACTGTAAAGCTCTTGAGCACCGCCATAGGAAACCCTAAAGCCCGTGATTACCTCGTCAAAAATGAGAATTATCCCATATTCCCGAGTAATTTTCCTCAAACCCTCCAAGAAACCGGGTTGAGGAAGAACCACGCCCATATTACCGGCTATGGGCTCCACTATTATGCAAGCGATCTCCTCATGCTGCTCCCTGACGATCCTCCCAACGCTTTCTAAGTCATTGTAGGATAGAACTATCGTATCCAAAGCCACCTTGGAGGTAACCCCAGGTGTACCTGGGATGGCAAGGGTGGCGACACCTGAACCAGCTTTTACCAAAAGATGGTCAACATGTCCATGGTAACAGCCTTCGAACTTGATGACCTTTTCTCGCCCCGTGTACCCCCGGGCGAGTCTTATGGCACTCATGGTCGCTTCGGTTCCCGAATTTACCATTCGAACCCGCTCGATGGAGGGAACGGCTTCTATGATTTGCTTGGCCAGTTCCACCTCGAGTTCGGTGCACGCACCAAAGCTGGTTCCATTCTCCAAAATATCTTTCACCGCCGAGATTACCTTGGGATGAGCGTGACCAAGGATGAGGGGACCCCAAGAGCAGACATAATCGATGTACTCATTTCCATCCACATCGTAGATTTTCGATCCTTTGCCCTTGGTTATGAAGAGAGGCTCCATGCCCACAGCCTTAAAGGCTCTAACGGGACTGTTTACTCCACCCGGAATATATTCTTTAGCTCGGGAAAATAACTCATGTGATTTAGACATGTCCATGTTCTTTTACTCCCGTTTTCCGCCAATCTTTTGACTCGCAGCCGAAGGCTGGTAAATGCAATAGGGTTCCTCCTGCAGATAATCACCGGTTAAAGCATAAGCCCTGGCCCTGCATCCACCACAAATCCTCTTATACTCGCAAATTCCACACTTCCCTTCGAGCTTCCGAAAATCCCTTAAATTCCTGAAGATTTGAGATTCAAACCAGATTTCTTTAAAGGGTCTTTCCCGAACATTTCCACAATCAAGTTCCAGGTAACCGCAGGGCTGAACTTTACCCAGGTGAGAAATGAAACAGAAGGAGATTCCACCCAGGCAACCTCTGGTCATGGCCTCAAGACCTTGGGTCTCGAAGCTTACCTTTTCTTTTTCCTTCCGAGCCCTCTGCCGAATGATGCGGTAGTAGTGAGGAGCACAGGTGGCTTTGAGATGTAGTGGTACCTTCTTCTGTCTTTCGTAGAGCCAGTTGAGCACCCTTTCATAATCCTTGGGAGGAATCTCCTCTTCCGCCAATTCCCTTCCCCTGCCCGTGGGAACCAGTAAAAAAATATGAAGTGCTACGGCACCCAACTTCACGGCAAGATTCAAGATATTCTCAAGATCATTCAGATTACGTTTGGTGATCGTGGGAGCGATTTGAAAATCCACTTCCGCTTCCTTAAGATGCTCTATCCCCTCCAGGGCAGCTTCGAAGGATCCAGGCACTCGGCGAAACTCATCGTGTATTTCAGGAGTGGAACTCTCCAAGCTTATTGCGACCCTTTGAATGCCGGACTCCCTTATTCTTCTGGCGATATCCTTCGTGATCAGGGTACCGTTTGTACCCATCACCATGCGTAAACCCTTCTGCACACCATGGCAAACAATGTCAAAAATGTCCTCCCTGAGTAGCGGCTCTCCGCCGGTCAAAATGATAATTGGTTGACTGAATTCACATATCTCATCGATGAACCGGAGGGCTTCCTGAGTGGAAAATTCATTGGGAAGGGGTTTGTCCACAGCCGAAGCTCGGCAATGAACACACTTTAAGTTACAGGCACCTGTTACCTCCCAGGCGATCATCCTCAGTGGCTGCGCAGCAGTATTTATTTTAGCCACCTGGCTACATCCTTCGCATGGTAAGTCAAAATTATATCGGCGCCGGCTCTCTTGATCCCTGTGAGTATCTCCATGACAATCCTCTTCTCGTCCACCCAACCCTTCATGGCAGCGGCTTTGACCATGGAATACTCCCCACTTACATTATAAGCCGCCACTGGATAATTGAACTCCTGTTTGACTCTATAGATTATATCCAAATACGCGAGGGCGGGTTTAACCATCACGATATCAGCACCTTCTTCGATATCCAGCATGACCTCGCGAAGCGCTTCCAAGGCATTGGGTGGATCCATCTGGTAGGATCTTCGATCACCAAATTGAGGAGCGGACTCCACCGCCTCTCGGAAGGGACCATAAAAACTCGATGCATATTTCGCAGCATAGGACATAATGGGTACATTTTCGTAGCCATTTTCATCCAATGTATTTCTAATGGCGGATACGCGTCCGTCCATCATATCCGAGGGGGCAACCATATCCGCACCCGCTTCCACATGGGATAAAGCGGTCTTGGCTAGCAACTCTAAAGTTAAATCATTCACGATTTCCCCATCTTTTACCATTCCACAGTGTCCATGGCTTGTATATTCGCAAAGACAAACATCGGTTATGACCAGAAGATCTGATGTAACTTCTTTGATGGCTCGCACCGACTGCTGGATAATTCCATCTTCAGCATAAGCTTCGGAAGCTACTTCATCCTTCTTCTTGGGTATCCCAAAAAGGATAATGCCGGGGGTGCCCAGCTCTTCTATTTCTCTAACCTCGTCTTTCAATCTATCGATGGACCAGTGGAAATTTCCGGGCATACTTAAAATTTCTCTTTTAATTCCCTTGCCGTGAACGACGAAAAGGGGGTAGATGAGATCATCGACGCTTATCTTAGTCTCCCTGATGAGGCGCCTGAAGTTCTCAAACCTCCTTAAGCGTCTGGGACGATAAGTTGGGAAATACATCTTTTACCTCAACTCCCTGACTACTCAAATTCCTCCCCGCCCTTCGCTTCCTCTTTTGCTTGGGATTTCTCCTCCGCTAAGGGTCTGGGAGCAAAATGATCGACGAGTCTTCTGAAATCTTTCCAGGCTAAAAATAAAACACAGACTAAGACCACGGGATAAAGAATGGAGATAATCCAATTTGCCCACTGCAGGATTTGGATGTACAGCGGTTGTTGCATCATTAAAATTCCACCTCCTCTTGTTTAAGCTCACAGCCCGACAATTCCCTCTTCAATGCTTCGGTGGTTAAATGATTGAACGATTTGAACCACATTTTACAAGAGCTGGAAAAATACATCAAGCAATTGAATCTCAAATTCAAGTTTAGGAGGAATCAGCAAATTCATAAAGGGTGTTTGGCTTTTGGGAGGGTATTTCAAGAGTATTATCCGAACTAAAGTTCGTTATCCATTAGACGAAATGCTCACTTCGGAGCGCTTCAAAATATTTCTTTGCAGCAATAGTCCATAACTGTGGGTCGCATCCATATTTTTGAATACGATCTGCGTCCACTACCAATATCTCTGGATATGTGTCTAGATAACTCATAACCCGTAAACTTACCTCCTCAACATGTGGCAAATCAAATTTTCTGGCTCCTTTATGAATAACTGCGTTTTCACCTGGCCAAATTGTTTCAGCACAATTCTGGACTCACCTTTGGGAAATAACTCTTATTCAACTTGTGGAGATGGCGGGATTCGAACCCGCGACCTCTTCCGTGCGAAGGAAGCGCTCTCCCCCTGAGCTACATCCCCCTGGCACCTTCGCGCCTTCCTACCTGTACGGGTGAGGACACTCGTGACGCTATTTTACCAGATGTTGTAAGCCTATCAAACTCTCATATAAAATTATATGTTTTATCGGACCCTTTGGCAAAACCATTCTGTAATTCAAGGAAACTAAAGTTTTTACCCCTTTTTACTGATAATCTATACAAATAGTGAAGATAATTCACTAATGGTGAATACAGAAAGTAGGTTCAAGAGCAATGCTAATCCGACTGTTCACACTCCTCAGAAAAGATCGTGGCGCTACCGCAGTAGAGTATGGAATAATGGTCGCCTTAATTGCCGTCGTAATCATCGCCACCGTAGCCCTTCTGAGAAATCAACTTGTGGCGGTGTTTGATAGAGTCGTTGCAGCACTATCCGGCGTATAATGCAAAGAAAAATTCGACCCAAAACTTGAGACTCCGCCCACCTCACCTGGGCGGAGTCTCACTCCCCAAAATGTTTGAAAAGGAAGTGAGCCAAATGATAAGATGGAAAATTCTAGAAGAAAAGGGTACAAGTTCCGTTGAATTTGCATTGATACTTCCAATTCTCATACTCATTCTTTTCAGCATTCTGGAATTTGGAATAGCTTACAATAACTACCTTGCGATCACCCACGCGGCGAGGGAGGGAGCGAGACTCGCCGCCGTTGGAAAATATAGCGAAGAAGTGGTAAGGGAAAGGGCGTATCTCGTGAATCCCACATCCATAACCATCAACTACCCCAACGGAAACAGACACGGTGAACCAGTGGAAGTCGTGGTCAGGTACGATTTCCCACTGGATATACCCTTGTGGGGATAGGAGACGATTCCCCTGATGAGTAAGGCACAAATGCGCATTGAGCTCTAGGGAAGTGGAAGGTGGAAGTTAAAGGATGAAGCACATATTCAATTTGAATGAAAAAGGAGCAGTAACCATATTGGTGGCCTCTACCTTAGCTGCGCTCATCACGGTTGCTGCCCTCGTTGTGGACCTGGGGCTCTTATATCAAGAGCGGAGGCAGCTTCAAACGGCCGTCGATGCGGCAGCTCTAGCAGCAGCCATTGACTTGGCGGAGGGAAAAGATGCAGAACAAGCCGAGGTTTCAGCGGAAAGGTACATCATTGAAAACACCAATGTATTTCCGGAGCAAATAACCATCGATTATCCTGAAGCCAATCGGGTCAGGGTGATCTGTACCACCTCTAGAGACCTCTTGTTGGCAAAGGTTTTTGGGGTTAAAAATGCCCTCGTTAAAGCCACGGCGACAGCCGCCTATGATGTTGCCTCCAGTGTCAGCAACCTGGTTCCAATCATCGTTCCCATGCAATCGGTGACCACCCACATCGGACCGGAAAATGAAGTTCAATTTGAATTGGGAGAGGACAGACCGGTGGAATCATTCTCCAAAACCGCCACTATGGACAAAAATACCATAAAATACACCATTTCTTACATCAACACCACCCATAAATTGGTGGATATCACCATCGAGGATCCCATTCCAAAGGGCGCTACTTATGTAAAAGGCAGTGTTTGTTAGCGGATGTGGTTGTTCCTGCTGCAGCAGTTGCACATGTTCCCAATGCGGGGGCTGCGACTGTGAATGTGGATGCTGTGATCGTTGTAAATGCCGTTGCTGCTATCACAAAGGCACAAATACCATCGCTTGGATATTCCGGGATGTTCCCCCCGGCGAGCAAAGAACCGTCAGTTTTATGGCGACAACTAGTAGCTCCTCCGCGGTGATGAATAATACCGCTTACCTTACCATCAGTGCCTCAAGTGAAACCAAGACAGCTTCCACCGCCGGATCGGCTCAAAAGGGATACTTCTGGCTCTGCGATTTCGATGCCGGGAGCGGTGGAACTCCCGATTTCGATGATTGGATTCGCCATGGTTACCCGGAGGAGGTATCCATCGGATTCGTCGCCAATGGTGAGGGAGTTAGGGCCGCCCTAAAGGATGCCTTGGGCTGGAGAAAAGAATACGATCCAAGCGTCGTCTTACCCCTTTATGACCATACCAAAGGCGGTGGAAGCCCGGGTGAGTACCACATCGTGGGATTCGCTGAATTCGTGGTCACCGATTTCGATTTCAAAGGAAATCCCAAGACCATCACCGGTTATTTCACCAACGGTACGGTGACGACCGGTGCGGGTGGTGAAGAAAAACCGCCTTACGACTTCGGAATTTGCGTCGTTTGGTTGGTTGACTAATGGCAAAGGAGGGAGGGGGAACAACTCACGGAAGGCAAATTCAAGGATTCCTTTACGGCGGAATTATCCTTGAGGATTCCCCATAACATGGTGGCCATATCCATTCCCGTGGGCGAAGTGGTCGGCGTCTCGGACAAAATAAATCCAGGTGATCGCGTAACCGTCATAGCCACTTTCACACCCGGACCAGGAGGTTCCGATGTGACCCGCATCCTTTTGCAGAATGTAGAGGTCCTCGCGACCTCAGCGGAGATTCAGAGAACTTCTAAAAAACCGGAGATAGGCAATGCCTCAAGTCTGGGGAAGAAAACAATCACCCTTGCAGTTCCCCCCGCCAATGCCGAAAAACTGGTCTTCGCCGAGGAAAAAGGTCATGTTTGGATAGCACTAATGCCCACTAGCTGGGACGGACCAATGATGCTCAGCCTGTGGAAACACCGGGGCAGACGATGGAATCTATCTTTAGGTAGAGAGGATGTTCTTAATGATTGCCTTAATCCTGGCCGACCCGGATAAAGATTTCGATAGGGAAATTCGATGGGCCTTGAAGGGTAATAAAGATATTTCCGTACGAGCCTTTGCCACCAAACTCAATCAAATCGAGGCTCTCGTGAAGGAGCACGCTCCCTGTGTGCTGTTGATCGGTCCAGGATGGAAAGGAAAACCCATCGCTGATCTGGCTAAAGATATAAGAGAGAAAACCAACACAACCGTCATTCTCTCGGTCAACGGCTCTAAACCATACAACCAAAAGAAAGCCGCATCTGCCCACATGCAGGGGATCGATTTTCTCACCTTTCCAACTCGAACCGATGAGCTAATCTCCACCATCCAGCGGGCTTATGAAATCCTCAGAGAAACAATTGCTTCCACTGGGAATAAGGGCAAGATTCTCACTATCTTTAGCACCAAGGGTGGCGTGGGCAAAACGGTCATCGCTACAAATCTCGCGGTCTCACTCGCCAGGGATCATGGAACCAGCGTAGTTCTACTCGATCTCGATCTTCAATTTGGTGACATTGGAGTGATGCTTAAACTCAATCCGGAACACACAATCTACGACGCCGCTTGCATGGGTGAGAATCTGGATATCGAGGTATTGAGCGGCTTTCTTGCCTCCCACGATTCCGGAGTTAGAGCACTTCTCGCTCCACTCCAACCCGAATTGGCGGATTTGGTAGACTTAAGGGACCTTCAGACGAGAGTCCAGCAAAAGCTGCAGGAGTTAATCTCTCAGGAAAAAACGACTCTCACCCCTGAAGAAAAGATTCAGCTCGTTGAGAGCATTACCCACGATGTCTTGGGCTATGGTCCCTTGGAAGAATTCCTGGACGACCCAGAGGTCACCGAGATCATGGTCAACGGTCCGGATACCATCTATATCATCGATGAGGCTCACTTAAGACGGATAATCGATAAGATCGTGGCACAGGTGGGAAGAAGGATCGATGAGAGTGCAAACCGTCAATGATCTCATAAACTTTGGTACTATGACCAGGAGAATCGCTCTGTTCTTGGAAGCCTGCGTTAAGTGGTCTCCGGAGGAACAGGATCGGGGAAGACCACGACTCTGAATGTCCTCTCTTCCTTCATCCCTCCGGATGAGCGGATTATTACCATAGAGGATGCGGCAGAGCTCCAACTTCACCAAGAACATGTCATTCGATTGGAATCCCGTCCCCAAAATATCGAAGGAAAAGGGGGAAGTAACCATAAGGGATTTGGTGAGAAATGCCTTGAGAATGAGACCGGATAGAATCGTGGTCGGCGAGGTGAGGGGAGGAGAGGCCCTGGATATGCTGCAAGCCATGAATACCGGTCACGATGGTTCATTGTCCACGGTTCACGCCAACTCGCCCAGGGATGTTTTATCCCGTCTGGAGACCATGGTCTTGATGTCCGTAATGGATCTGCCAGTGCGAGCCGTAAGGGAGCAAATCTCCTCCGCCATCGATTTGATCATCCACCAGGCGCGACTGCGGGATGGAACTAGAAGGATCACCCATATCACCGAGGTTCAGGGGATGGAGGGAGACATAATCACCCTAGAGGATTTATTCCTGTTTGATTTTTCCATGGGCGTCGATGAGAATGGTAGATTTAAGGGAACCATAAAATCCACGGGAATCAGACCGAAATTCATGCAAAAGTTGCAGAATCTTGGGATCACCCTACCCGTGGACGTCTTCCAATTTGAACTCTTTAGTCGAAAGTAGGAGGTTTTGAAGATGCCTTTGGGTACCTTGCAGGGATTAACCACATTATTACTCATATCATTCATGGCATTCTTCCTGGCTTTCCTTTCCCTGCTTGGGATATTCTTCCCACAGACTTCCCTATTGGAGCAGCAATTGAAACCCTTTGAGGAAGCATGGCAAAGGTCTCGTGGGAAGGAGGAACAGAAAAAAGAGCAAACCAAATTCATCTTAAGCAGAATTCCAAGGATAATCGCTCCCCTGACCGCCAAAAGAGGTTCGCTCAAGGACTTACAACTCTTGCTCGATCAGGCGGGGCTTCCCCTTCGGGCGTCGGAGTTCATGTTCTTCCACTTTTTGACCGTCCTCATTTTGGGAAGTCTGGATACACCTTAAGCAAGAGTGTAATCGTTATGTCCCTCATGGTATCCATTGCGGCAATCGCCCCCATCCTCATAATCCAGTACTTGAAAACCAAGAGGGAGGGATTATTCCACGAACAACTCCCGGATACCTTGTCGCTGATAGCCGGGGCGCTTAAAGCGGGCTATAGCTTCCTGCAGGCCGTGGACATGGTTGTGCAGGAAACGAAGCCTCCCCTGTCCACGGAGTTTAAACGGGTGCTAACCGAGGCGAGGTTGGGTCTCCCCTTGGAGGAAGCCTAAATAACATGGCCGAAAGGGTTCAAAGCATCAATTTTGACTGGACCATCATGGCCGTTAAAATCCAGCGAGAAGTTGGGGGAAATCTGGCCGAAGTCTTGGAGATTTTGGCCAATACCATGAGAGAAAGGGATAGGGTAGCCAGGCAGATACGGGTGCTAACCGCGGAGGGAAAGCTTTTGATAGATGCAGGGCTAATGTCCCAGGACGAGTTGAAGGAAGCCCTTTTATGTCAACAAGAGCAACCCGAGAAGCGCCTAGGGGAAATTTTGATCTCCATGGGAATGAAGAAAGACTTGCTCGATCAATTCATAAAAGAACAAATAGAAGATGCCCTCTTTGAAATCTTCGATTGGAAAGAAGGCTCCTATTATTTCGAGACTAACAATGTCCCCGAGGAGGAAGATATCGGGATATATATGAGCGTCGAGGATATCATAGCCGAAGCCACCAAGCGCCAAGAAGAGTGGCAAAAGATAAAAGAGGTGCTTCCCTCCCTTGACACAATGGTACAAATGTCTGAAGCTCCCGTTAAATCGAAAGAGGACATCATCATAAAGCCCGAAGAGTGGAAAATCCTGTACCTACTGGATAAGAAGAGGAGTGTCAAAGATTTTAAAGGATAAATCTCATTTGACATCCCTTTCACTCTGCAGGATTCTGGTCAGAATGATCTCAAATGGACTGCTTGAAATCGTGGCTCCCGAGGCAAAGGGGCAAGCAATGGAATCTTCGGGGGCAAATAAAGCCAAAAAGTATCAATCCACCGAGCCAATAACCGGCAAGTACATTAAAAATTACAGAGGGGAATCTAGGCAAAATATACCTCTTGAGTGGGCAAGCTACTACGCTAGACTGAACGAGATCGCCCATCAATTGACGGCAAAACACTATGGTAAAAAGAATTAAAGGTTACTTTTTGACGCAGGACCAGGCATAGTCCTCAGCGGGAATGAGCCTTAATTCCTGCAACTTCCTGAGCATAGCAATTTCGCTCACCCCGAAGAGATGAGCCAAAAATTTATAATCGTTACCCCAGTTATGAGCCTCCCTTATGACCATGAATGAGGGCATACAAAGCTCAGCGGCGAAAATATCGGCTTCACGGTGAAAATAATCTCTCTTGCTATTCTTCATTGAACAGACTTCCCCACCGTGAAGTTGATGATGGGCAATCTCGTGAGCGATGGTGAAATTTTTACGGCTTTGGGGCATTAATTTATTGAGAACGATGTAATAATCGCCTTTAATGTTCAGAAGAGCTCCGAAGAACCAGGTAGGAAGGGATAACTCTATTATTTCTATGCCCAGAGAGCGTGCGATGTTGTATAGGTCCACGGGTGGATTCCTAAAACTAAATTTCTTCACCAAATCTTCCGCTCGCTGCCTCAAATACCAATGGGCATAGATAATCAATGGTGATCACCTTTCCATCTATTCCTTCCCCTCCGCTCGTCTCTTCGCCTTTATTATGTCGATTACGTGAAGGAGGAGCTCTCTTTCCTCCTCTGAATATTTGGGATCGGACATGAGCATGGCTTCAATATCGTAACTTTGGGAAGGCTGGGGTGTGAAAGTCTCGCCAAGCAAGAAGGAGACTGGCACACCGTAAAAATCCGCGATTCTTTTTAAACGCGAAGCACAAATCCTTCTCCTGCCACTTTCGTACATTGCTAGGATCGATTCTTTGAACTCGCCGCTGGTTAATTTCTCCACATCTTTGCGGCTTAATCTTTTGCTCTCTCGAACATTCCTCAAGCGAAGACCAATTTCATTGTCGTAATACATTTGATGCTCCTCACTATTTGTACAGTTTCTGCTCTATTTTTATCGAGAAATGTCTCTTTGAACTTTAAATTTTTTAGCATACTTTACAAATAGTAAAACCTCTCCTACCCGTGAGATAAGAGAGATCCACTAATATCCTGCTCGCAGTCAAACCGCAAGCAAAATCGGGATGCGAGTTACGAGTTACGAGTGAATTTTTTTAAGTATCGCTTTTATCAATCCTTCAATGGTGTACTCTTCGGCTATTACATCGACCTTTAGACCAAGGTCCTGGGTGGTACTCGCGGTGATCGGTCCAATGCAAGCCACCATCACCTTTTGAAGCATACTTTTAAGGTCGATGCCTTCAAGAAGGCGAACGAAATTTTTGACCGTGGAAGAGCTGGTGAAAGTGATAATATCAATTTCACCTCGAGATAGTATCTGTTTAACTCCACTTACGTGGGAGTCATCGATGACCGTCCGGTACGCCGTTACTACATCCACGCTTGCTCCCAGCTCCCTCAGTCCTTGGGAGAGGATTTCCCGTGCTTTTTCGGCTCGGGGAATGAGGATGCTGGTCCCTTCCACCTCTCCCCCCTTGAACCCTTCTATAATCGATTCGGCGCAATATTCTCGGGGAATATAATCGGTGGTGAGACCCCACCTCTTTAGCTCTCGACCAGTTGCTGGACCGATGGCGGCGATTTTTATCCCTTTAAGTTCCCGCACATCTTTCCCCTTGTGATAGAATCTCTCCATAAAAAAGGAGACTCCATTCACGCTGGTGAAGATGATCCAGTTGTACCTCCGAAGGTCGGCTATAGCATCGTCCAAAGCTTTAAAATCCTCCGGTGGCAAAATTTTAATGGTCGGAAATTCTACGACTTCGGCTCCAAGCTCCTCTAATGCCTGGATAAAATCACCGGCTTGAGCTCTGGACCTGGTGACCAAAATCTTCTTTCCAGAAAGGGGTTTATTCTCAAGATATACCTTCCCCGCCATGTGGCATTCTCACTTCCCAGCAAAACTTTTGTGTTTTCCCAAGTTGTGTAACAAATTTAAAATGCAAAGATCAAAAATCAAAATCACAGATCAAAATCCAAAAATTTTAGAACTTTTTGAATTTTACTTTGTCATTTTGCATTTTGCGTTTTAATTTGCCTTCTCGCTCAGGTGGCGGATTTCTTTCAGAATTTGATCTGCCCCTCGCTCAAGCAATCTTGCGGCCAAAAGAATCCCAAGATCTTGGGCCCGAGAGGGATCACCAATGATGTTATCTTTAACCAACTTGCTGCCATCCAAGCTGGCAACAAGGGCAGTGAGCCTTAATTCACCATTCTGCACTTTCCCTAGGGCAGCGATGGGGACCTGACAACCTCCTCCCAGTCTCCTCATCAGCGCCCTTTCGGCCGAAATTGAAATCCAAGTTTCATGGTGATTGAGCTGCCTTGCAAGCTCAATCATCTCGTGATCATCGATTCTCGCCTCGATGCCAATGGCTCCTTGCCCCACCGCGGAGAGACAAATCTCCGTGGGAATCCTCTCGGTTACCCTCTCTGACCAACCCATGCGATCGATACCGGCTGCGGCCACGATTATCGCGTCGAACTGACCAGATTCTAGTTTCTTAAGTCTGGTATCGAGATTACCTCTAATGTCAACGAGCTTAAGATCAGGTCTGAAATGGAGAAGTTGGGCTTTACGCCTAAGACTGCTGGTAGCGATGACCGCCTCCCTGGGTAAATCCCGTAAGGGTATGTTGTCTCGTGAGATGAGTACATCTCGAGGATCATCACGCTGAAGTACAGCTGCGATAGTGAGTCCCAAGGGGATATCCGTGGGAACATCCTTCATGGAGTGGACGGCTAAATCTATCTCACCGCGCTCAAGGGCAAGTTCAATCTCTTTGACGAAAAGACCCTTCCCCCCTATCTTTGCCAAAGGCGAATCCAGAATCTTATCTCCTCTGGTCTTTATCCTTTTAATACAAATTTCACGAGATACCAGGTCTTTAAGATTTTGAGCAACTAAATTTGTTTGCAAGAGCGCCAGTTGGCTTCCTCTGCTACCGATAACAATTTTTGAACGCTTACCCATGTAATCCTTTCCGCCCCTCGCCCTTCGTCCCTCGTCCCTCGCCCTTCGTCCCTCGTCCCTCACCCTTCGACCTTCCCCTCTCCATTGCCTCAAGATCGAAAAGATGACGGAGGGATTCTATATACAGATATCCATCTTTGCGCCGAGAGCACTCCTTGATGCGGACGATGGGTTCATGGAGAAGCTTATTGATGATCACCCCGGTGAGTGCATTGATTATATTTTTCTCCCTCTCGGATAGCTCTCCCAACTTATTCAAAGCCTTCTCCGTCTCCCCCTCTCTTATCAATTCAGCCCTCTTCCTTAAAGCGGCTATGGTTGGAACAACCTCAAGGGAACTGAGCCAGGCCATGAATTCTTCTACTTCCCTATCGATGATTAACTCAGCCTTCCTGGCCTCCCTAGCTCGCTCGGCTAGATTGGCGTCGGCCACGGATTGGAGATCATCTATGTCGAAGAGAAACACGTTGTAAATCTTGTTGACTTCAGGATCGATATCCCTGGGGACGGCTATATCGATCAAAAAGATGGGTTTAAATCTCCTTCTGCGCATCGCCTCGGCCACGGTTTTCTTCTTAACGATGTAATGAGGGGCTCCGGTGGAACTTATCACTATATCCGTATCCACCATGTAATCGGGAAACTCATCGAATTTTACCGCCTTTCCGTGAAATCGGTTTGCTAATTCCACCGCTCGCTCATAGGTGCGGTTGGAAACGAGTACGGATGTCACCCCATTGGCCACGAGGTGCTTCGCCGTAAGCTCACTCATCTCACCAGCACCTATTATCATCACGGTGCGACCAGCCAAATCCTCAAAGACTTTTTTAGCCAATTCTACAGCCACATAGCTTACGGAAACAGCACTCTCTCCGATCCCGGTCTCCGTTCGCACTCTTTTGCCAACCTTAAAGGCGTGTCTGAAGAGCCTGTTGAAAATGACGCTGGTGGCGTGGGCTTCGAAAGCGTGAGCGTATGCCCCTTTGACCTGACCCAAGATTTGGGCTTCTCCCACAACCATGGAATCCAAGCTGGTAACCACCTCAAAAAGGTGGTGAATGACATCAATTGAGTGACGAAAGTACAGATGATTGCGGAACTTTTTTGGATCCAAATTGTGATACTGACTCAGGAATTTTATCAGATCCTCTTTCCCTCTATCGGGATCGTCGGAGACCGCATAGATCTCCGTTCGATTGCAGGTGGAAAGGATTACCCCTTCGCTGATATGGTCGTATTTTAGCAAGCATTGGAGGGATTCCTCCAGTTTGGATTCCGGAAATGTCAATTTTTCCCTGATCTCTACGGGAGCAGTCTTGTGAGAGAGTCCCATCACGATAATATGCATCACTTAACCCGCTCCTTAAGTATCGCCAAATCAAATCCCTTTTATAATTTTACCCCGCTTGCTGGGCTTGGGCCAGCACCTGTGGCTCTAACCGCTCTAACCTCTAAACCCATGAAGGTAACTGACGTAGGGAACTATGGCAAACCTTATGGACATCACGCATAAAAATCCAATGATCGCCAATATAGCCGCTCTCTTGCCCATCCAGCCCGCCGCGGCTCTGAGTAACAGATAAAAAGCATAAATCGACCAAGAAACCGCGGAAGCGACAACGATGGGATCCCAAATTGTACCCCACACCTGGCGAGCCTGGATTGCCCCGGTGGCCACGCAAAGAGTGAAGAAGAGAAAACCAGCGAGTACAGCTCGATAGCCCACATCATCCAAAACTTCTAAAGAGGGCAGACGCCGGAATAGAATATTCGGTCTCCTCCCCTTCATCTGCCATTCCTGCAAGAGATAGAGCAGTCCGCACCCGGCGGCGACGGTGAAGGCAGCGGAAGCGATGAAAATGAGCATGAAATGTACATCCACCAAGGAACTTCGCAATATTGAAAGGCGAGGTCCAGGCGGCTGATAATGACTCCAGGCTTTAACCAAAAACACGCAATTGATGGCGGTAATGAATATCCCCAAAACCTTGGACTTGGAGAAATATTCCACGAAAAGATAGGCCATGATCACGAGCCAGGCCACGGCGGAGAGGGACTCATAAGCCGTTGCTCCGGGAAGATGACCCGAAGCCAATCCTCGAAAAATCAAAGATGCCGTGTGCACCACCCATCCACCGATGGTCATTCCAGTAGCCAGACTACCGGCTATATGTCTTCTAGAAGCGAAGAAGTTAGCATACATTGCAAAAGCCAGAGCATATATAGCGAGAGCGAGCCAAAAAAGAAAAACGCTGATCCTCTCCATGCCAACCTCCTACTTCTTTTTCTCAGCAACCTCCCGAAGAAGTTTCAACTCCCTGGAGAGATGGGCTAATCTTCTTTCGATGGTTAAAACGTAAAGGAAAAGGACGATCCAAACGGCAAAATAGGCTGCGATCAAATAGCGCATTTCTCATCAACCCCCAAGCTCACTTTTGATGTCCTCGATTTCATCCTTTATCTTCTCCAGACGATACCTCTCCTGCAAGAGACAGAAATAAAACAGGGTGAAAGCGACTAGGCACACGATCAATGCGGTGATCATGGGGGGCTCTAGCTCAATGCTGGTGGGCTTGATGACCAACGGATGGATTGTTCGCCACCATCTAATGGACATGAAAGATATGGGAACGCTGATGAAAGCGGCGATTCCATATACGGCTGCGAATCTCGCCCGACGCATTTCCTCCTCAACGGATCTTCTGAGCAGCAAATATCCCGCATAAAGTAACCACATGATGAGTGAAGTGGTAAGACGAGGTTCCCAAGTCCACCAAACCCCCCAAGCGGGCTTGGCCCATATTGGACCGGTGATGAGGACTAAAGCATCTATAACCAATCCAACCTCAGCGGAGCAGAGAGCTATGGTATCCCACCTCCTGTCCCTCCTCCAAAGGAATACGATGCTGCAAAGGAAGACCACGAGGAAAGCAAGATAAGGGATCCAGGCCGTGGATACGTGGAAATAAAATATCTTCTGGAGGATGCCCATCTTCCTTTCAATGGGTGCATAAATGAAAACCATATAAATGGCCAAAAGAATGGCAATGAAGGTAACTCCAGAGAGAATTTGAGCTTTTCTTTCCATGTTCACTCCTCTAAAACGTATTCAAAGGTCAAGAATCCCACAAGCAAAAAAATGATATCATAAATTGCCAGCATTCTCAGCCAGATGAGAATATCAATCGAGAACTTTGAAGCGGTCATGATTAAACCCGTTAATTTCACGGCGGCGATTAAAATCGGAATTATCACCGGGAAAAAGAGTATGGGCAACATGAGGTCCCTTGCCTTAGTATTGATGGAAATTGCCGAAAGCAAGGTGCCCACGGATGTGATCCCCACATTGCTCAAGATTATCACTAGAATCAGCAGCCAAAGGTTGGCTAAGGGAATCATTTTTATGAAGAATACAAAGAATATGGGAAGAGCCAACATTTGAACGACGAAAATAAAGACCAGGCTGGAGAGAACCTTACCGAAATAAATCACCGCTCTATCCGTGGGGCAAAGCATCAAACCATCCAGGCATCCTTCATCCTTCTCGTGGACGAAGATTCTGTTAAGCCCCAGCATAGCGGCGAATAGAAAGGCCGCCCACAAAATGCCCGCCGCGATCTCCATTCCCTCAAAAATCTCTCCAAAAGCAAAGTGAAAGATGACCATGATAAGGATGACGAAGACGAGCATGGAATTGAGCATCTCTTTCGTTCTAATCTCTGCAGCGATATCCTTTCTGACGATGGTTAGAATCTGTCGAATATAGTTCATTCGCTCACATACCTGGTGTAGATTTCCCTTAAATTTGCGATGTCAAGAGCACGTTTCTCCCCCTGAAAAACCATCCTTCCTTCACTCAAGATAAGGATTGAGGTGGCATGCTCCAGACCCTTTTCCAAATTATGGGTGGCCATTATGAAAGTACGGTCTTCTCTCTTCAAATCCTCCAAGAGGTCATCGAGGATATCGGTGGCATGAGGATCGAGACCGCTGTGGGGCTCATCGAGAAGGAGGATGGACGGATTGTGGAGCAGAACCCTGGCGATGGAGAGTCTCTGTTGCATCCCTCTAGAGAATGTTCGAACGACATCGAACTTTCGATGTCCCAACTCGACCTTCTCCAAAAGTTGAGAAATCCTCGCCTCCAAACCCCTAATGTCAAACATCCTACCGTAGAAAAGCAAATTTTCGTAGGCGGTTAAATCACCGTAAAGGAGTGGATTGTGCGAAATCAAACCCATTCTTTCCCGAATGGCTATCGAATCCCTCCGGAGATCAAAACCATCTATCTTAACCGAACCCGAGGAGGGTAAAACAAGGGTGGCTAAAATTTTGATCAGCGTCGTCTTTCCCGCTCCATTTGGACCGATGATCGTCAGAAATTCGCCCTTCTCCAATTCGAAGTTTATGTCCTGTAATACCTTCCTCCGACCGAAAATTTTTGAAAGACCTTCAGCCCTTATTAGCGGAGAATCTTGCATCTCTCTCTCCTAGAATTAAGGTATATTATTAACAAGATGGGTTAACACTACTCCCTTAAATGTATGTGTAAACCAAACTCGTTAACAGTCCAACTAAGGTTTTTGGACGGGCCAGAAGGCCAGGGCAGTGCCAATAAAAAGAAGAATACATCCAATCCAGAGCCAGGATACCAAGGGATTTATCATTACGTGCAGAAGGACTGAATGATCTCTACCAATCCTCTCCAAGGCTACAAAGATGTCTCTGAGCAAATTATCTTCGATGGCAACCCTTGCGATTGAAGTTTCCTCAATATAGTGGTAGACGATTCGAGGGGTGAGGACACCTTTTCTCTTTCCGCCTTCGTAAAGAGTCAGTCGCGCCCCCACGGTTTCCTTGTCCACTTCCCTCTCAAATGATATCTCCTCGTAACTTAACTTTATGTCTTTCACCTCGAAGGTTTCATTTTTTGCCAGCGACGTTTTAGTATCTATCTTATAAAAAGTGGTACCGATGAGCCCCACTACCATTATAACGATGGCCAGATGGGCGATTAATCCTCCGTATCTAGCCCTATTGGTGGAAACGAGATACCAAAGGGATACCAGAAGCCCTTTCTTCGTTTGCCTTCGCCGAGCCCTGACCTCTCGAATGAAGGTTTGTACCACTCCCACCGCGGCGAAAGCACAAATGAAAAAGGCGACACTCCCCTCCAAAGACCTGTCCCATGACAGATAGATGGCTATGGCGACGATCGCGCCAAGGATAATGGGGTAAAAGATATCTCTCTTGACCTTGGAAAAGGATGTCTGACGCCACCCCAATATGGGACAAATGCCCATCAGGAGTAGGTAAATGAGCCCCAGAGGTATGGCCAATCTGCCGTAAAATTTGGGACCGGGGGAAATCTGCTCTCCAATGACCAGCGATGAAAAAATGGGAAACATAGTCCCGATCAAAATCACAAGGGCACAGAAGACCATGACCAGATTATTGAGATGAAAACCGTATTCCCTAGAGAGGAGGTTGACCTCCCCTTCGCCTCTGAAATCTTTATATGTGTAAATCAGTATCCCGAAGGATATCAGGAAGACAAGAATCATAAACCACAGAAAATAAGGACCGACGGGGGATACGCCAAAGGCATGCACGGAGGAGATGATCCCACTGCGCGTAAGGAAGGTGGCCAGGATGCAAAGCAAAAATGTGGCGATGGTAAGTGTAACCGTCCACATCCTCAAGATCTTTCGCTTTCGATATGCAACGCAGGAATGGAGCAGTGCGGTACCGGTAAACCAGGGAAATAGGGATGCGTTCTCAACGGGGTCCCAGGCCCAGTAACCTCCCCAACCGAGTACCTCGTAGGCCCAAAGGCCGCCCAAAAATATTCCAACGCTTAGGAAAGTCCAGGCGAAAAGGGCCCATCTCCTACACCCCTCAAGCCAATCGATACCCCGTTCTCTGGTTAGCAGAGCCGCCATTGCCATGGCAAAGGGCAATGTGAAGCCAGCAAAACCCACAAAAAGAGTAGGGGGATGGAAGATCATCTGAAAGTGCTGAAGAAGAGGATTCAAACCTCGTCCCTCATGCATGAGGAAGGGAGCCTCCGTAAAGGGACTCACGGGAATGGCCAATAGAAGAATGAAGAAAGCCTGTACCAATAGCAAAATGGATAATGCATAGAGGTCAAAAACATTTCTTTTACCCCAGACTATGAAGATCAGGGTGAAAAGGGATATGAGCCACAGCCAGAGGAGCAGAGAACCCTCTTGCCCAGCCCAGAAAGCGGCGATCGTGTAGGATAAGGGAAGAAGTGTACTCGTATGGTTGGCGACATAGGCAATGGAGAAATTCCTGTTCACTAAGGCAACTAAAAGCACAAGGGAAGCTACGGTTATGAAAACGAAAGTTAAAATAGCGGCAGTTCGCCCAGCCTCAACATATTTTTTACGCCTTGTTTTGATCCCATATAAAAGAATACAAACCGCCGAAATGGAGACCAAAAGTGAAAGCCAGATTGCAACCTTTCCCAGTATGGCCATCTTTTCCCCTCATCATTTGGTGATATACTTGGAGGGACACCTGGCAAGAAGATTCTTCGCCCTTATCCCGACATCTCGTTCATAAATTCCTTCGGCGATGACCTCAGCATCCTCCTTGAAAGTGGAGGGTAAAATGCCTTTATAAAGAACAAGAATTTCTTCCTTTCCATCGAATATCTTAAACCTATAACCACCTTCTTTCTCCTCGAAGGAGCCCTTCACAACTTTACCGATGACCCTGACCGGTTTGCCGTGCAAAGACTCATCCATCTTTATCTCGCTAACCGTTCTATAATACAAGAAGGAGCCTCCCACCGTGGAATAGACCAGATAGCCCAGAAGGATGAGTACGATGACTACCGTTATGAGTATGCGGGTTCTTCTCTCCATATTCTCCTCCTCGATTGGCAAATAACAGCTTAATTCTACCAAAATTTTCAATCAAGAGACAAATAAATTCAACTTATTTTGGTGGGAGCATTGGTGGGAGCACACTCCCCACCTCTTCCCCGAATGATTTCTATGCCATGGGGAATAGCAGGTAAGATGACATCTAAGCATTCCTTGACCGCCTTTGGACTTCCCGGAAGATTGATGATTAAAGTTTGCTTTCTTATTCCACTGACCGCCCTGGATAGCATGGCATGAGGAGTGACTTTCAGACTTTCATGACGCATGGCTTCGGCAAACCCCGGAACTTCCCTGTCGATGACGGCTTTTGTGGCCTCAGGTGTTACATCCCGGGGGGAGAGTCCCGTACCACCCGTGGTGAGTACGATATCTGCATCGATCTCATCCGCAAAATACCTCAACCTTTGTGAAATGATGTCAAATTCATCGGGGACTATCTCCTGATGGACGATTTCCGCTCCCAAAGAAGTCATTTTCTCGACAATAACTCTTCCGCTTAAATCCTCACGTTCTCCTCGAAAACCCTTATCACTTACGGTTAAAATGGCAACCTTTATGTTCATTTCAGCTCACCTGTATAACGGATTTGAAAATCCTTATTTCGTCTCCGATTTTTATTTTGCCGCCTTTAAGTACCTTTGCAAATATCCCCTCCTTGGGCATGATGCACTCCTTCACACGATAATAGATAGCACATTTGGTATGGCATGTTTTCCCGTGTTGGGTAACTTCCAGTGTTATCCCCTCTCCAATTTTTAAGCGAGCTCCCACGGGAAGTGATAAAAGATCGACACCTCGTGTGGTTATATTCTCCGCAAAATCGCCGGGACCGACATCGAATCCGAGCTTTTGCATCCTCTTTATGCTCTCCTCAGCGAGCAAACTCACTTGGCGATGCCATCCGCCGGCATGAGCATCGCCTTCCAATCCATGAGAAGCCAATATTTTGCAATGCCCAACTCTTTTCTTGCGAACGCTCTTTTTGGCGCTGATATTAACCGAAACTACCACCCCGACCCGTTGTTCGTTGTTAGTTGTTGGTCGTTGGTTTAATTTCCTTGAACCTTGAACCTTGAACGCTTCATACCTCTCCCTCTCTAATGAAGGTGCCCGATTTACCACCCGTTTTCTTCACCAGCCTTATATCCGTCAGGGTGATCGCTCTGTCAACAGCTTTGCACATATCGTAAATGGTCAGTGCAGCGGCGGAAACGGCGACGAGAGCTTCCATCTCCACACCGGTTCTATCGCGAGTCTTGACCACGGCTTCGACCTCCACGGTAGAATCCTCATCATTCATGGAAAAGTCGATATCCACGGCGGTAATTTGAAGAGGATGACACATGGGAATGAGTTCCGACGTTCTCTTGGCAGCCATGATCCCCGCCACCTGGGCCACAGCTAGAACATCGCCCTTCCTTATGCCACCGGTTTTGATCAGCTTCAAAGTCTTTGGGGACATCTTAACCCGCCCCCTGGCTATGGCCTCTCGGACGGTGGGCTCCTTTTCACTTACATCGACCATCCTGGCTCTCCCATGCTCATCTATGTGCGTAAATTCCTTCATTTCATCCTCCAATCTGAGACATCCTACGCTTTAAACTCGCCTTTCGGATCGACATCCTATCCTTGGGCTTGTTAATAAGAGCTTCTCTTATTAACTCCATTATCCTTTGCTCAGATCCCTCACAAAGAACTTTCTTCACATTTATCTCTTCCTCAGAGAAGAGACAGGTTCTCAATCTGCCATCGGCAGTCAGGCGAAGGCGATTGCATTTGGAACAAAAATGACCGCTAACGGGACTGATGAAACCCAAGGTTCCCTGAGCTCCTTTAAATGTATAGTATCTGGCAGGGCCCGCCCCCAAGGGAGAAGACACCTCCTCTAATCCCCCAAAATTCTTGAGCTTTTCCATCATTTCCGCACAGGATACGAATCTATCCTCATAATTTAGCTCCTGGTTAAAGGGCATATATTCGATGAATCTTACATGAACCGGATACTCAAGGATGAGTTCAGCGAATTTTTTAAGATTTTCGTTTAGACCTCGCAAAACGACTACATTAATCTTTACCGGATCCAATCCCACTTCGAGAGCGGCATTCATCCCTTCCAATGCTTTCCTGACATCGCCTCCCCGAGTTAGACGGCGATAGACCTCCGGTTCCAAAGAATCCAGGCTGATATTGATGCGCTTTAGCCCCGCATCGACAAGAGCCTTAGCATAATCTTTGAGCAGGATGCCATTGGTGGTCAAGGACATGTCCTTGAGATCCGAAATTTGAGAGAGACGGTGCACCAAGTCTACGACACCCCTGCGCACAAGGGGTTCTCCACCGGTGAGTCTTATCCTAGAAATACCCACCTTTACGGCACACTTGGCAAAAAGTTCAATTTCTTCGTAGGTGAGGATTTCGCTGTGGGGTTTTGGCTTAATTCCTTCCTTGGGCATACAGTAAACGCACCGCAAGTTACATCTATCGGTTATTGATACCCTCAAATAATCTATTTTTCGCTTATAAGAATCGATTAGCTCAGGCATATGACCCCACTTTCTGCCGCAGATACAGGTTGCAGGTCGCATGGCATGCCTTTCCTGCCACCTGCGACATGCTACCTGCGACGAGTTAGTGATCTTCCGGCATATCTATCAGATGAACCCTCACCCTCTCTCCCGCCTTCATTAAAGGTGCATCCTTTGGAATTAAGGCTAAACCGTTTGCCAAAGACATGGTCTTCAAAATCCCGGATCCTTGAGGACCCGCGCTGGTGGCATAGTACTCACCATTCTTGCGCTCCACACGAACCCTTACGTAGTGCATCCTCCCGGGTTTCTTTTTGATATCCTGAGTTAGAACAGCCTCAATCTCGGGGCGGAAGAGCTTTGTTCTGCCCATCATCTTAAGGAGGGCGGGACGCACATATTCCTCAAAGCAAATCATCGAGGCTCCCGGGTTTCCGGGCAATCCAAAGACTGGTTTGCCTTTAAACATCCAAAAAGCTAGAGGCATGCCCGGTCTTTGAGCTACCCTCCAGAACTTGAGCTCCGCACCAAGATCCTCGAGTACATCTTTGACTATATCGTGCTCCCCCACGGATACTCCGGCGGTTGTTACGATCACATCGCAATGAAGAGCTTCTCTTAGCTTGGCACCGATGCTCTCCACGGTATCTCTAGCAATGCCCAACCTCACGGGTCTGGCTCCGCAGGCAATCACCTGAGCAGCCGTGGAATAACTATTGCTATCCCTTATCTTACCCATGGGAAGTGGCTCATCTATCTCCACCAGTTCATCTCCAGTACACAAAATCGCCACACTTGGGTGGGGCAGGACCATTACTTTGCTTTTACCCAAAGAGGCCAGGATTCCAATCTGGGAAGGACCGATCACCGTACCCGATCTTATGACCGTTTCCCCCTTTCTTACATCCTCTCCGGCAAGGCGAATATCTTGACCTTCTTTGACCTCTTGTAGAATATATACCCACTCCCCGGAAGTTTGAGTATCCTCCACTCTAATCACCGCGTCTGCACCTTTGGGTATGAGTGCTCCAGTCATAACCTTCACTGCAACGCCAGGGGTTACAACAATCTTGGTCACCCCTCCCGCTGGCTGATAGTCGACGATTTTGAGCCTCACGGGATTTTCCTTTGAAGCTCCTTTGGTATCACTGGCTTTAACGGCAAAACCATCCATTGCTGAGTTATCAAAAGGTGGAATATCCATATCCGATACCACATCTTGGGCAAGGACGGAACCCAAGCTATCCAGGATATCCAATTCACATGGGGAAAGTGTTTTAACCTCATTTAAAACAATGGACTTTGCCTCTTCCGGACTTATCAATTCCATTACCCCCCTTTTAAACCCGTTGTTCGATGTTCGGCCTAAATCCACAGAAAATTTAAAATGGAATTTTGAATTTATTTTCTTATCACATGCACCGCTGTTGCCTTGAAACTAGCTACAACGGTTTGACCTTCTTTGATATCTAGCTCGTCTACAGATTGTTTGGTCACGAAGGAGACCAGGGGAAATCCACAATCCAAACGCACTTTGACGATCGCTCCCTGAGGTATAACCTTTTTTACAACACTCAAGAATCTGTTTCTAGCACTTGAAATCATATCTCGCCCCTCGTCCCTCGTCCCTTGAAGAGTCACCTCCTCCGGTCGAATACATAGAAGGACTCTTTCACCCACTGAAGACTCGCAAAGGACTTCCACTCTTCCCCCAGTAACCACAACATCAGCTAGACCATTTCTCTGCGAAACAACTGTTCCCGAAAGAATGGTCTCAACCCCAACGAAGCCCGCAACTCTTTCATTTACAGGATAATTGAAGATTTCCTCAGGCGTTCCAATCTGGAGAATCTCACCTTTATCCATGACCGCCATTCGGTCAGCGAGCATCAGCGCCTCCGTTCGATCGTGGGTCACGTAAACCGTGGTCAATTTCATCCCCCTTATGACCCTCTCCAAATCCTCGCGGAGTGCTTCCTTAGTGGGAGGATCAAGAGAGGCGAAGGGCTCATCCAGGAAGAGGACTTGAGGCTCAAAAACTAAAGCTCGAGCAAGGGATACTCTCTGCGCTTCTCCCCCGGAAAGCCTCAAGGCATGGCGATCGGATAGATGGTGAATGTTGAACTTCATCAAAAGTCGATTGACCCTTTCCTCGATCTTCATTTTTGGATACTTCCTTACCCTCAAGCCATAGGCCACGTTTTCGAAGACGGTCCCGTTGAAGAGGAGGGGTTCCTGGAAGACCATGACCATTCTTCTCCTTAAGAACAGCTTATCAGTGGAAGGTTCGATAACCATTCCCCGGAAAATGATCTCCCCGTGAGATGGTCTTTCCAACAAATTCAATATCCTAAGCAGCGTGCTCTTCCCGGCACCATTGGGACCAATGATGGCAAAAATCTCCCCCCGATAAATCTTTAAGTTCTCGATGGACAGGACTCGCTTGCCATCATACTCATGTATTAGGTTTCTTACCTCCAGGTACGGATGATCCATGGAGCAGCTCCCTTTTGCTGGATATCTGTGAGAATCAGGTTTACGATGAAGGCCAGGACCAAAAGAATCACACTTAAGGCTATGGCGATATCAAAATGTCCCATCCTAGTCTCCATTACCGTTGCCGTGGTCAGGACCCTTGTTTGACCCTTTATATTGCCTCCCACCATCATCACCGCTCCCACTTCGGAGATAACTCCGCCAAAACCAGCCATGATCGCAGCCAAAGTGGGAAGGCGAGCCTCCTTGATGAGAGTCATGAGCATCTGCACGCGAGATGCTCCCAGGGATAAAGCCTGTAATCTCAACTTCGGATCGAGCTGCTGGATGGCGGCGATCGTCAGGCCAGCCACAATTGGTGCGGCGATGAGTACTTGGGCGATGACCATAGCTGTTGGGGTATAGAGTATTCCAAAAAATCCCAGTGGTCCACTCCGCCAGAGAAACATGCACACGAAGAGACCGGCCACCACGGGTGGAAGACCCATGCCCGTGTTAATGGCGGCAACCAAAATTCTCCTCCCTGGGAATGATGTGAGGGCGAGTGACATTCCCAACGGGATGCCCAGAAGCATGGAGATCAAAACCGCACCACCTGAGATCTTTAGGGAAAGGAGAGCGATTTGTATAACCTCTCGATCTCCGGTGATCAGGAGTAGAACCGCTTTTTTTATGCCTTCCCAGATTAGTTCCATCTCACGCCTCCATTTCAACTATTTAGTCTTTGCTCGCCACTCTCGCGAGTTTGGAGTAAATAAGGGTTGCCTATATTTTTCCTTACCGAAATCTCCAATGATCCTTTGGGTCTCAACCGAGGTTATCCATTTAATAAACTTCGTGGCTAAATTGTAGTTTACCTTGGGAAATCTCTTTGGATTTACGGCGATCACCCCATAGGGATTGAATAGAACCCTGTCGCCTTCGACCAGAATGGTGAGGTTTATGCTTTCCTTAAGCGAAAGATAGGTTCCCCTGTCCGCAAGGGTATAAGCTCCCTTTTCGTCGGCAACTCGGAGGGTTTCAGCCATGCCCTGGCCCGTCGAGATATAGCAATCGCTGGGAGGTCGAATTTTAGCCTTTTCCCAGAGTTTTTTCTCTTTCTTGTGAGTTCCAGAGTCATCGCCTCGAGAAACAAAGAGAGCTTTCTCAAGAACGATCCGTCTTAGGGCACCAGGGGCATCCATGCCTTTAATTCCAGCGGGATCGGGAGCCGGTCCAACGATGACAAAATCGTTGTACATGACATCTCTCCGGTTTACCCCATATCCTTGGGCGACGAACTTCTCCTCGGCTTCACGGGAATGTACCAATAAGACATCGGCCTCACCCCTCTCGCCCATGGCAATGGCTTCACCGGTTCCCACGGCAATGGTTTTGACCCTTGCATTGTACTTCTTCTCAAAAATGGGGAGAATTTCGTCTAAAAGTCCGGTGTCATGGGTGCTAGTGGTAGTGGCCAGGATTAAAACCCGTTTCTCCGATTTACATCCCAATAATAGGAAGAAGATTAGCATCAAAATAATTAGCATCCCTGATTTTTTAAACTTCACATCAATCCTTCGCAAACTCGTCACCCATCCGCCTATCAACCTATCCACCCATCGACCTAAAAGCATCCAAGCTCGCAGCCGTAAATTTTGATCCCTAGATGGTTTGCAACTCGGCCCACCTCCAGGGGAGAGACTTTCAACTTTTCAGCCAGCTTACGGGCCTGGGGACAGGAAATTTTGCCCTCCTTTGCCTCCGCTTTCACTGCCTTGAGAATCTCTCCAGATACACCGCACATAGCTCTACGATACCTCCAAAGTCATTATTGGTTATTGGGTGATTGGGTGATTGGGAAATCTTTTCTCAACCATTAACCCATCCGCCTATAACCTAAAAAAGCACCGCCTCCACGCATATGGATACGGTGCCTTAAATTTCAAACACTCTCCTTTCCAAACACGGGAGGCCCAGACGTTTCCATCTAAACCCTATCGGTCATCCCCCATAGGCTAAAGCCCTTAGGAAAAATGACTCGGAGATAGCATATATAATTTACCTATATAATATTCGCTAAAATTTCTCTTTTTCCTGCTTAAAATCGCAAATTTATTTCTCTTCTTCGCTCTCCTCTTTTTCCTCGACTTTTTCTTTACTCTTGGCCTTTTCTGTTTCCTCTTCGCCCTTACTTTCAGATGCTCTTCTGAGTTCACGTAGACCCGATCCTATGGCCTTACCGAGTTCTGGCAACTTGCGGGGGCCAAAGATTATTAAAACGATTACCAGAATGATTATGAGCTCCGTTGGTCCGAGCCCGAAAACATAAGCGGTCCATAACAAACCATCTAACATTTACACCACGCCTTTTATTCAAATTTTCTTTAGTTTATCATAATTATACCCACAAGCCAATCTCATTAGAAATTCAACCCTAAATCTATAAAATTCCTGCAAAATCGATGGTCTTTTGGATCTCTATCTTGAGGGACTCGCCAGTAGCTCCCTCTCGATGAGATCGGCTAAACCCTTTACATCATTCATGTCGAAGTGTGGAACCTCCTTATAAAGCTCGGGAACTGGGGGGCTCAGGGGCTCGGTTTCTACCACGGCGAGTAGTTCTTGGGAAGAACATAGGAGTTCACCTTGGTGAGATCGGTAGACCTCTATCTTGGGTTTATCTTCCCTCTTATACCCCTCGGTGATGATGAGATCCGCATCCCCCGCAAACTTCCCCGAGATCTCGTCCAAGGAAAGTTCCCGATCCACCTTCTTTATCACGGCCACCTTGTGAAGAGAGGAAATGACCACGGTATCCGCTCCAGCCCGAGCATGTCGCCAGGAATCCTTCCCCGGATGATCGATGTCGAAATCGTGGACATCATGCTTTATGGTAGCTATTTTATATCCCCGCCTTTTAAGCTCGGGAATGAGTTTTTCAATCAAGGTGGTCTTACCGCTATGCGATTTACCAACCACTGAGATTATTGGAACCACCTAATTCAGAGAGAAGTCTAGGGGATAAGTCTAGAGGGAAAACAACATTCTTTTCCTCTCTAGACTCTAGACTCATCCCTTATCCCTCCTACATTATTATTCTCTCGGGATGGGAATAGATTTTCATCTTTCCCGCTCTGACATAGCCAATTATGGTTACTCCCAGCTTCTCGCCGATTTCCACGGATAAATCGGTGGGGGAACTACGGGAGACAACTAAGGGTATCCTTGCCTTTGCTGCCTTTAACAACATCTCTGAGGAGATTCTTCCCGTGCTGAACATCATTTTGTCCTCAGTTTGAATTTGATTCAGGAAGCACTCCCCCAAAATCTTGTCAAAGGTATTATGTCGACCGATATCCTCACTGAAGGAAAGGATGCCATCTTTATCACACAAAGCCGAGCAATGGATACCTCCTGATTGGCGATAAAGTTCCGCCCCGCCAAGCATATCCTTCATCAGATTTAAGATGGTGTCCTTGGATACCTTGAGCCTTGATTCTATTTTCACCGTTTTAATATCGGATAAGCTGGTAAAGGTGAATCCTCTTCCGCAACCGGAGGTTAAAAACCTTTTATGGAACAATTTTTCCAGCAATGTCTTCTTTTTGGTTTCCACCCAGACTATACCCTTATTTTGATCAACCGTGGTTTGTTTCAAATCTCCTATATCCTTTAGAATTCCCTCGGCATATAGGAAACCTACAGCTAGTTCCCTCAATTTACCGGGCGTAGCCATAACCGTGACTAATTGCTCGTCATTGAGGAAAATGGTTATCGGCTTCTCCGCGGGAAGTGCCGCCTGCGACTTTTTGACCTTGGTCATCGATCTCCCTCAAATCGTCTGGATTTCGCCTTCCTACAGATGCGCCTGGCCAATTCCAAATCCTGGAAGGTATTTACATTAAAAAAGGATAGGAATTGCGGATCGAATCTTTTCACCTGCTCTACATGTATATATTTTACCCGAACATCATCGAAAAAAGAAATGATTCTAAAATCTTTCTGGCCAAGCCTTTCTTGGATGGGAGCAATACAATTAGTGGAATAAATGGCATGAAGTGGTTCCAACCCTTTAGGAGAATAGGGTATTATAATATCTACCCCATTCGTTTCTTTCTCCAAAAACCTCATCAATCCCAAATTCAGGAACGGCATATCACAGGCGACTACAAAATTATAGAAGCTTTGAGATGACCGCAGACCGGCCAGGATACCACCGAGGGGACCTTGATAGGGAATTTCATCCTGAATTATCTGAAAATCCCGGCTAAAATTCCCAATGTGGTAAGCTTGGGGAGTGTTGGTGACAACGATGATTTCCCCGCATACGCAGGATAATTTGTCCAAAACATGCTCGAAGAGAGCCTTTGAACCTATTTTTAGAAACGATTTATCCTTTCCGATTCTTGAACTTCTTCCCCCTCCCAGGATAATCCCAGTGATCCCCACCACTCTCCTTGTATACATATTTAACCCTGGGCATAATTCGTTCACAGAGTTATTGTCATTTTGCACTTTGCACTTTGAATTTTGAATTTAAGATGAGCTTAATTGAGATTTATGTCTAGCATATATGCATATTATAAAGACCTTGAACGCTGGACTTCTGGAAGTTTCTTTACATCTATTTTACCAGGTGTTAGGCATAAGGGACAACGACCATTGACTAATCCTTGGGGATAATGTATTGGGCTACGGGCGTATAACCCTGCTCTTTGGCAAAGGTATCCAAATGGACCCCAGCGACATCTTCAATCTCAAGAATCACCTTTCGTTGTAACTCTCGTTCGTCGGAGGTCTTTATGTACCTCTTGCACATCTCACATACATCCGCGCGATGTCCCCTGTCGCCTTCGGAATAAAAATATTGAAGGGATTCATGATCGCTATTTCCGCAGAAGGGACACTTAACTCTCAAGAAGCACCACTGAGTTCGACAGAGAGAACATTGCAAAAGTCTTAAACCATCTTCCTCTCGAAACTTTGCAATCAGAGGTTTGCGCCCGCAAATGGGACAAAAACCCTGCCGCCAAAGGGCATAATCGATTTTATCCCGAACCTCCCTGGCATGCCTTTCATAAAAGGGAATGAGCGCATTTTGAACTAAAAAGAATAGGATATCCATGTTTAGCTTTACCTTCTTTGAAAATTCCATCAAATATGGGATATTCGTTTGCTTCAAGTTCCTAATGAAATCGCTCATTTTTTCGGGCTTAAGCTCTTCAGAGGAAAGGAGTTTGCTAAACTTTCCCTTAAACTTGCTTTTAGCCTTGATGACCTCGCACAATTCTTCCAGTAATTGTCGGAATAGGGTGGAGTCAATGATGATGTCTTCATCCCTGAAAAGGAATCTCCCCTCCTTAAGTCTCGCTCTAATCCCCCCTTCACCGAGATAAACCTGGGGCTCAATTAGTGATATATATTTCCGCTGAACCTCGAATATTGCCTGGTAAAAATGGACCAAACCGCTTAAGCCAGGATTTCGTTTTTTATAGTACTCTATCTCTCTTCCCATCTCGTTTGGGGAAATATCCCCTTGCTTCAAATGGATTTGAATTTGACTCATCTCCTTCCCTAAAATCTTTATACAAATATGAATTCTAGCTTGGGTTTTCGAATCCTTTAAATAACACCAAAGCCTCTGTGGAAGCTCGGAGTTTGGAATTTAAAAAAATGGGCACCCATCCACAAAGAACGGGTGTCCATTTTTCTGAATCAAAAATTAGGTACTTTCCTTCCCTTTGACCTCCTCATACCACCTCGCCCAATGATACTTCGCTTCCTCCTCGCTCACCGTGCCATCGCCGAACATATATCTCCAAGCACCTCGATAAGGTTGAAAGATACCAAGTCCCAAGTAGATGTGTCCAAGGAGGACTACACCGAGGATGATCGTCCCCAACTCATGGAGAGGAAAGCACCACTGCACCAGTCCTTTGGGGAAATTGGCGGGGAAAGCCATTGCAATCCCGGTCAAAATGAGGAGGATGGAACTACCGATGATGACCCAGTCAGCGAACTTTTGCCCCGATTTTAATCTGCCCTGTGGAGGCATCTTCGTCTTTGCACGGAATAGATAAATGGGAAATCTCAGCAACCAGGCGGTGTCATTTTCTTCCCAGGTGAATATGTCCTTGAGGAAATGCACAAATCCCCGCCAGTTGAATATGATCATAAGAATGGGGATGCCAATGAAGAAAACACCACAAACCCTATGGGCGAACCTGGATCCATTGAGTCCCCCAAAGACCGCAGCTAAACCATTTAATCGAGGCAAATAAAGCGCGAGCCCCGTATAGAAAAGCAGTAAACAAGAGATGGTGTGTGTCCAGTGAAGAAATCTAGCAGCTGCGCTTTGCCTTATGACTCTTCTCCTACGTCTCACTACTCCTCACCCCCCTCCTCACTTCCTCTTCGGGTTTATATCCTATGTTGAGCAGAAAACTGAGCGCGAATGCGGCGACAGCGGCTCCACCTAAGATCGGACCCAGTGGTTTGAGGATGTCCTGCCATAAGACCGCAGAGATTGGAACCTTGGGCTCCTCCGGGAGATCATAAGTTTTCGCTTTTTCAGCCAGGACATACATCACGCCCAATCCACCCAATTCAGTTTCGCCATAAAGACGTGCATCGAGATTGCCATCTGCTTTGAGAGCACTCACTCTCTCCAAGCCCAGGGAGACCATTTCCTCTCTCTCACCGAATTGAATGGCTCCAGGAGGACAGGTCTGGGCACAAGCAGGGGTAAGGCCATTTGACACCCGGTCATAGCACATCCTACACTTCTTAACGGTATTTGTATCCGTGTCATATTGGGGAATCTCAAATGGGCAGTTCTGTACACAATACTTGCAACCAGTGCACTTATCCTGATCGATGACCACCGCTCCGAGCTCGGTCTCGTGTGCCGCCCCCGTAGGACATACTTTAACGCAGGTAGCGTCAGTACAGTGCATGCATTGCATCTTTCTAAATAGCCATTTTACTTCCCCGTTCTCGCTGATCTCCTTGAATTTGAGCTTTGTCCAAGTTTTGGGTGAAAGTTCGGGTGGATTTTCATAGGTTCCTTGACAAGTGGTCTTCTCCGCGGGAAGCTGATTCCACTGCTTGCAAGCTACCTGGCAAGCGCGACAGGCAGTGCACTTTGTGACGTCTATGAGCATCGCCTTTGCCATCTTACTTCACCTTCCTTATATCGCAGAGAAATGCCTTGGATTCCTGGATCATGGTGTTGGCATCACCGATGTGTGGAGTGAGCTGGTTGGCAGCGTAGTTCAGTTTTTTGGGGCCCCCGGTGGTATAACCAACGTATCCATAGCACCAAGGCAGACCAACTTGATGAATCTTCTTACCATCGACAGTGAGTGGTTTGAATCTCGGAGTGACGATGGCTACGGCTTCGACTTCGCCTCGTGCCGTAACCACTTTCACCCAGTCACCGTTTTCAATTCCCTTCTCCTCGGCGAGTTCTTCACTCATCTCCACGAACATCTCAGGCATGAGTTCCGCCAACCAAGGTTGGTTACGGGTCATGATACCCGTCTGCCAGTGTTCTGTTATCCTGTAGGTAGTAGCGACGAGTGGATATTCACCCGAAGTTCCAACCTTGTCCTCCGGATTAACCTTGTGCCAGAGGAAAATCGCCGGATTAATCTGCTCAGCTGACATGAGGTTTTTAACGGGACTCTCGAGAGGCTCATAGTGTTCTGGGAAGGGCCCCTCTTTGCAAGGAGCGAAGAGCTTGAAGACGCCCTCGTTTAGCATGATGGCGGGCAGATTCCCACCAACTGCGGTCGGCGCCTTCGCCGCAGGGAAGTCCGGGACATCGTTACCCGTCCACATTCCGGGTAGACCCGTTTTTGGATCGACTTTGTTGGGATCCCACCATATCTCCGGGATATTCGGATTCCAGGGCTTGCCCTCGAGGTCGCAGGAAGCGCGGTTGTAAACAATGCGCCTATTGAGCGGCCAGGCAAATGCCCACTCAAGGTTATTGCCGATACCCTCGGTCTCCGGAGTGCGTCTCTGCATGAGGTTCGTTCCATCCTCGGCAAATGACCCGGAGAAGAGCCAGTTTCCGCAGGCGGTCGTACCGTCAGCCGCGAGAACGGTGAAGTTCTTCACCAACTTGCTCCTGTCCGGCCAGACGTAGCCATTGCAGGCCCTGGCGACCTCCTCCGCGCTGGGCGGATCGCCGTAATCCCAGTTGAGATTGGTTATGGCCTCGGCATTGGGGCCACCCTCAGTCTCATAGAGCCTCTTGAGCTCCTTGAAGATGAGATCGATGATCTCCAGATCGCTCTTGCAATCGCCCAGAGGCTCGGCGCCCTTCCAGCGCCACTGTATCCAGCGCCCAGAGTTGGTAATGGAACCGTCCTTCTCCACGGAATCGGCGGCTGGGAGTCTGAAGACCTCGGTTTGAATATCGGTGGGATCAACACCCGGTCTCTTCCAGAAAGCATTGGTCTCGGTCTCCCACAGGTTAAGGTCGACCAACCATTCCAGCTTATCCAAGGCTTTACATTCGATGTTCGAGTTCGGTCCCCCGACCGCTGGATTCTGACCGAGGATGATGAAACCCTTGATCACGCCATCGTACATCGCCTCGAACAGGGCTATGTGGGAGTAGCCGCCTCCCTTGTGACCCTTTCCGATCTTGGGCAACCAATCGAAGCGGAAGTCATTCTCCGGCTGGGCCGCATCTCCCCACCACTCCTTGAGCAAACTCACGATGTACTTCTCGCCATTTCTCCACCAGGAAGTGGAGCCGGGAAGAACGTTTTTAGTCGCTCTGTCGACCGTGAACTTATCCGCGTAACCCCTGAAGGTATCCCCAACCTTCGCAACCGGTAGATACCCAGGCAGAATATGGAAGAGCAGAGCATGATCGGTTGAACCCTGAACATTTGGCTCTCCTCGCAGAGCATTCACTCCGCCACCGGGTCTCCCGATATTCCCAAGAAGCAATTGGAGCATGGCAAAGGCACGGATGTTTTCCGTTCCCACAGTGTGCTGAGTCCAACCCATGGCATATAGGATGGTTCCAGTTTTCTCGGGATCACCCGTCTTCGAAAATTCCTTGCATACATCGAGGAATTTCTCCTTGGGACAGCCGGTGATCTTCTCCACCATCTCCGGTGTGTACCGGGAGGCGTGTTCTTTAAGGAGCTGGAAGACACAATTGGAATCGGTGAGGGTCATATCCCTTAAGGGCTCGGTGACGGTTACCCTCTTCCCTTCTTTGACTTCCGTCACCTCTTTTGTTTGATAGCCCCAAGTCGCCTCGTCGTACTTCCTCTTGGTCTCATCGTAGCCCGAGAATAGCCCATCTTTGAAGTCGAATTCAGGTTTTATCAAAAGTGAAGCATTTGTGTACTCCTTGACGTATTCTTCGTGATAGAGCTCATTCTCGATGACATAGTTGACCATCCCCATGATGAAGGCAATATCCGTGCCGGCCCGAATTGGGGCATAAATATGAGCTTTGGAGGCTGATCGAGTAAATCGGGGGTCAACCACGATGAGCTTGGCTCCTCTTTCCTCCATGGCCTTGGTGACCCACTTGAAAGCCATGGGGTGGCATTCTGCGGCATTTCCGCCCATAATCATGATGCAATCACTGTTCTTAATGTCTATCCAGTGATTGGTCATTGCACCTCTTCCGTACGTTGGACCCAACGCTGCCACGGTGGCGGAGTGTCATATGCGGGCTTGGTGCTCGATGTAAACGAGACCGAGTGTCCTCATTAATTTGATCCACAGGTAACACTCCTCATTGTTTACAGCCGCTCCGCCCAGCGCAGCGATGGATTCGCAACGATTCACCGTGACTCCATCCTCTGTAGAAATGAAGTACTTATCCCGGGTGTCTTTGATTCTCCTGGCAATCTGAGAGATTGCCCAGTCCCAAGTCTTATCCTCCCATTCAGAAGAACCCGGAGCGCGATATAGAACTTTTTTATTTCTCAAACCCGCCGTGTCCGCAGCAACCTGGAACATGGATGCACCTTTAGGACAAAGACTTCCAAGATTGGTGGGATGATCGGGATCGCCTTCGATATTGATGGGGTGCCCATGTTCGGAACTTACAATGGCCCCACAGCCACAAGAACAATAAGGACAAATAGTGGGCGCTTCTTTCGCACCCTTAATTCGCAGTTCCTCTACTTCCTCGGCGATCGCCGATATATCGAAGCCAAAGCGAAGCAGCGTGGTAGAAGCAAGAGATGCACCGGTAAGTTTGAAAAAACCCCTCCGTGAAAATTTCACCTTTTACACTCACTCCTTTCACCAAAGATTTCTCCCAAATGAATTAAACATATCACCTCCAACTCCTAAAAAAATTTTAGAGGTCTTTAAGGTTACCTTAATAGACCTCCTGAAATTTAGGAACGGAAACATATAAAACAAAGATTTTCAATTTTCCGATACCCTCTCTTGGAGCGAAAATTATCACCATTCATAACTCAATTTTTATTTCTTCAATTACCAGCTATTCCCTTATATACAACAAAAAATGAAAATTCCTTCTTTTTTCCCATAATTTTTGAAAAATCTTTTATACTCCCAATTCAGTCTTCACTTTGATCAGTCGGATTATATCACTCCTTGTGACAAGTCCCACCAAGCTGCCATTCTCATCCACCACTAAAAGATGGCCTATTTCCTCCCTGGCCATCTGCATTAAGGCATTGACGGCTTCCTCCCGATAACTTATTATGCAACTCTCCTTTGGAGGGACCACTATTTCCCTCGCGGTTACCCTTGACCAATCCCCTTGAGGGATTTCTTTAATATCGTGTAAGGTGATTACCCCCAAAAGCTGATCATTCTCCACCACGGGAAACCGACCATATCGGTATTTCAAGAAGTACTCATTGACCAACTTATCAAGGGTTATTGAAGGATCAATGATTTGGACATCCTTGCTCATGATCTCGGCGACCTTAATCCCTGATAACGATCTTTGGAGAATAAGCTGTCGATAACTTGTCTGAGCGGCGTGGTTAAGGAACCATCCGATCAAAACCAGCCAGAGAGCACTGATATCGCCCAGAACGAAAACCATCATGAACCCAAAGAAAATGAGGGAGAAGGCTATTCCCTGCCCGGCCTGAGAGGCAATCTTCATGGACCGTTGCATATCTTTCATCCAATACCAGAGTCCGGCTCTTAAAACTCTTCCTCCATCCAAGGGAAATCCGGGCAAAAGATTGAATACCGCCAGGGCTAAATTGATCTGCCAGAGCAATAAAAAGGAGGCGCCAACCATCTCCAAACCCAAACCCCTAGCCCCCACCCAAATCAAACCGAAGGAAAAGGATAAGAAAAAGCTGGAGAGCGGACCGGCGATGGCCATTTTGAACTCAACCTCTGGATTTTCCGGCTCTTTGGACATCTGGGCAACTCCGCCGAAGATAAACAGGGTAATTTTCTTTATGGGAATACCGCTTTTTTTAGCTATGTAGGAATGGGATAGTTCGTGAAATAAAACCGAAGCAAAGAGCAAAAGGGTGGTGATCGTTGCATTAATTATGCTTACAACCAGTGGAAGATTGAATGGTTTTAATTGGAAACGAAGGGTTAAGTCGATGATGAGTAGGGCAAAAATAAAAAACCACGTAAAGTTCAACTCTATGGGAATACCGAATATCCTTCCAAGACGGACCGATCCAAAGGGAATCAACGTTCTTTCTCCTTATCGCCCAGACCAACTCCCCTAACTCCAGAATAAATCAAGTACAAACCCAATACAACCAATCAAATTTCTCCTGCATTTTCTGCAATATCTTCTCCGCCCCTCGCTTTGGTGTCTCTCTATCGGACTCGATGATCATCTCTGGGGCAAGGGGCTCTTCATAGGGAACTTGAGCTCCCGGCACTGTGGTGGCCTCTTCACTTTTGGCAGCCCGGTAAATCCCCTTAGGATCTCTTCTCATGCACTCCTCAAGGGGACACTTCACGTAAACCTCCATGAAATTTTGGATCTCCTTCCTTGCCTTATCTCTAAACTTCCGCTTATTCGCCGTGGCATCAAAGATCACATTCATCCCATGGTCCACAAGCATCTTACCCAAACAAACCAAAGCATTATAGAAAAATTCCCTCTCTTTCTCAGTGTAAGTGGAAAGGGGGAGGAGCTTAGTTCTCAGATCATCAGACTCCAAAATCTCCACATCTATATTCCGTTCCTTGAGCAACTTTTTGACCGTTTGAGCGAGGCTGGACTTGCCCGAAGCTGGAAGACCCGTTATCCAAAGGGCAAAACCCCTCTTATCCTCCATGATATCTCCCCACATTGTTCACGGTTCACCGTTCACGGAATATTCATACGTTAGACATAATTCGTCTCAAGGAAGAAGGCTCTTACTTCGCCAAAAAAAGGTTCTCTTGGGTTTAAATTCTAATTTCAAAATCCTAAGCACCTGCCTGCCGGCAGGCAGGCTAAACAATATCAAATTACCAAAATTAAAATGACCAAAACAAAAACCAAATCTAGAAGAATATTAGTTTTGAATTTCGAAAATTTGGATTTTGAATTTGTTTAAGGATTTAGATTTTCGAATTTAGGATTTTTAAAGTCTTACTTCTTGGAATTATGCCTAGGGCACGGAATATTCTTTAATACGGTCAACGGTGAACGGTAGACGATGAACTTTTAACATCTGGTGGCTCAAAGTAAGAATTGACGTTATGGATATCAAATTTTTCAAAATCGAGAACATTGATGATGAAATTGAAGAGCTTCTTTCGAACATCATCCGTAAGATTTGGATACCAAATGGGACTAGCTATGACTAAAGCACGCCAGGCATAAAAGGGCTGGCAAACCAGGAGAATTTCTTCGTCACCCGTCTTTTCAAGGTAGTTGTGCACGAATTTTAGGAAAAGTATTCGAAAAGCTCCTTTGAGCTCGCCATATTTCTGAAGGGAATAAAAGATATAATTGATGCTCATGGCGGTGAAATCATCCGCTGGTTCTCCCCATTCGCCACGGCTCCTATCCAAAACCCAGAAATCCAATCCGCTTTGGAATAAGACATTCCAAGGATGGAAATCGCCGTGAACCCGAGAGAGACGATATCCCTTATCCTTAATCCTCCATCTCCAATCGATGCATTTTACCTCCACCTTCTGGAAAAAGTCCTCGGCGATGAAATGCCAATCCCCGGGGTAGCTATCGATGAGTCCCATGATGCATTCCCCATGTCCCACCAAATCTCTGATCCTTCGGGTATAAAGCTGGGGATCATCCTTCTTCAGAGCGTGAATTTCCACGAGATAATCGCTCAACGCCTGGGCGCGCATGACGTCTTCCTCGCCGATCATCTCCCGCTCTTTGATGCGTTCCAGATCGTGGAAATATTCTTTTCCCTCTACGTACTCATCGAGCAGGAAGAATTCCACTGCCTCACCCAACGAGATGAGAGAGCTCGTTCTGGTAAAAGCTCCCACATCCAAAGAGGAGATATGCTTGGGAAGTTTATTATAGGTTGAATGGGCCAGGAGGAGAGAGCAAGCCCTGTCGGAGAAATGATCGTGTCCAAATCCCTCCGCCTTCATGGTTTCAAGAACCGCTCTTTTTCTTCGGCCATCCATCTCAAATTCGATTAAAATCGGACTCCCATAACCGAATCCCTTCAATTCGTCCTTCTCTTTGAGATCTGTTAAGCCCCCAAATGGAAAGGATGTTAATCTCCTTTCCATAAAGACAGCGGAGGTAGTCTTGAAGATTTGCCACCTTTAACATCGAACGCCTCCTTAAATCCTAAGCCATGGGTCAGGGGACATGAGTTATGGACGTCTCTACCTTTTACCCATGACCCTTGACCTGTGACCTGCAATGCCTATTCAAATCTAGCTCCCCTCAAAGCCGTGCTGCAGATGCATTTCCTCTCCTTGGGTAACTTTGGAATCATGGCAAAGAGCAGCTTTCGAACCCTCTCATTATTCTCCTGAAAAACCCTGAATACCTCTTCCGCCGTGACCGGTTCAACCTCAGGCATCCCCTCCAACCCCACATCATAATCGGTGATGAGCACAATGGCCACATAGCATAGCTCTAATTCCCTGGCCAGATGGACCTCTGGGTATTGAGTCATATTGATGGCTTCCCACCCCTGTGAGGAAAACCACTTGCTCTCCGAACGAGTGCTGAACCGAGGTCCTTGGATGATCACCACCGTGCCCCGTTCATGAACACTTATCCCAAGCTCTTTAGCGGTCTCATAGGCGATCTTCCTCAACACCGGACAGTAGGGGTCGGCTGCACTCACATGGGTGGATATGGGACCATTATAGAAGGTGTCCCTTCTACCCCTCGTTCTATCCACATATTGATCACAAATGACAAAATCCCCCCTCTTTACGTGGGGCTGCAAGCTTCCCGAAGCACATGGGGCGATGATTTGGGTCACACCCAATTGCTTCATGGCATAAATATTCGCCCGATAGTTTATCATGTGAGGAGGATATTGGTGGTGTCTTCCATGGCGAGGAAGGAAGGCGACTTTCCTTCCTCCGATCTCCCCGATAGCAATCCTATCACTGGGGAGCCCGTAAGGAGTCTCAATGGCGTATTCCCTTACACCCTCTAAGAATGAATAAAATCCTGAACCCCCGAATACCCCTATTTCTGCCTTGGGTTGAACCATAAATAATCATCCTCCTTTAGTTCACCGTTCACAGTTCACAGTTCACCGAAAATATTTTTTTAAAAATTGCGAACGTATACGGTGAACGAACAACGGTGAACGGTGCTACCATTACTTGCTTTCGACTTTCTGAAATTTCGTGCCGCCACAGTGCTTGCACTTCCTGGGTTTGCAACGTCCCTCTTTAATGGCACCACATCCCAAACATTTCCAAATGGCCATTCCCCTCACCCCTATAATTCGTTGGTTAGGCTAAGAAATAGCCTTTAACCATTGCCGACGGATCAGGCGCTGGCAGCTTCCTGTCCAAATTCAAAATTTAAAATGCAAAGTGCAAAATGACAATCCAAAATTTAAAATGGTTTAAAAAACTAATTTTGCATTTTGATATGTCATTTTTATTTTTGATTTTTACATTTTACATTCGTTTTGATACGCTTTGTTAACGGAGCTCGACAGACTTTTCAAAGGATATTCAACCTCGATAATCTTTTCTTCCTCCCCATCCCTACGATACCCCACTTTTACTCGAGGTAAATTTCTGGCCTTACTGTACCTTGCGGCCAAAATAGCTGCTTTCTTAATGGTCTGTTCCCCAACGTCTTTGCCCCTGACCAGAGTCCGCGGACCGGGGTATCCCCTAACTTGAAAAATCCAATCCTCAGGTTGGGTAAGCTCCAAAAAGAGTTCATTCTCCCTTTGATTTCTGGCCACAACTATTTTTATCCCTTCCAGGGAGCGGAAGTGCCTCCCCAATTTGAGCAAATCCAACTCCTTTATGGTGGGATTCTTCTTCTCCGCCAGCAAATCTCTTAGCCGTTGAGAAAAAATGGGATCGGTAAGTAGACATCCTCCCGCAGAAGTGGGAAAATCTTTAAAACCATATCTTTCCGCCAACTCCAGCTGGGGTTTGCGTGATCGTCCCTGGATGGATAGGAGACTTTCTCTATCCACCAACCCCTTCTCCTCGGGTACCGTTAAAGGAAGCAACTTAGCCGAGAGAGGTCGCAAAAGGTACCCCCGGTAACCCGATTCCTTCTCCACAATCCTTAAAGCCGTTCTATTCTGCGATTTTGGGCGTTCTCCAAGGACTTCTCCGCTTACGATGAAGGATGCTCCAATTTGTTCCATAAATTCCCCGGCTTTCTTGACCATGAAGGCGTGACAATCGATGCATGGATTCATATATTTTCCATATCCGTACTTAGGTCTTTTAACTATTTCCAAATGTTCATGGGTGATATCGAAAATATGAAGGGGTATCGAGAGCTGTTTGGCGGCTTCCTTGGCTCTTTTGGCGGAAAAGAAAGGTGTAACAAAACTCACCCCGACAACTTGGATACCCTGCTCCTGGATTACCTTCACCGCAAGCATGCTGTCCAATCCACCCGAAAGCAGAGCCACAGCTTTTATCTCTGTTGGTTGTTGGTTGTTGGTTGTTGGTGTAAAGGACCCATTCTTTGCCATGCAAACACCCTGAATAGTTCATGGTGGACGGTAGACGGTGAACGTCATTAGTATTCGGCTAAAATTGTTTGACCCCCGTAGACCTGTTCACCGCATCTTACCTTAAAGTCCAAATTTTCCTTCCCTGTCCGGGGAGGCAAAATTATGAGATCAACCTGCGAACCACGCTCGATGAAGGAAAGCTTTTGCCCGATTTTTAAGAATTCTCCCTCTCTAACGAAACAAGTGATCTTATTGACGAATCTGTCCGCTATCTCCACGACGATGACGGAAATATCCTTGCCTTCCAGGACTAGGACGTTGCGCTCGTTGAAAAAGTGAAATTTTTTAGCGAATAAATCTACCACTCTCCGAAAAAATACAAGGTTAATATATTCCCACAAATCGACCATGGGTAAATTTACCCTGGCTGGGATGTAGAGGACCTTTTTCACCATTCCGGCAATGGGTGAATAATTGAAATGCACATCTAAGGGAGACATATAGATGCCCACCAGCCAACCATTTTTGATTTCTTCATCCATCCCCAGTTTCGTGATCTCCCCTAATTTGATCCACTGGTCCAATTTCCTCGAATGAACCTCACCTCCTGTTATCTTTTCTATATATAATACCCTTCCATCGGCAGGGGAGACGATTACGCCTTCCTTCCCAGGTGGGGTCCTCAAAGGGTCTCTATAGAACCACACCTTCCTCAAATAGAAGTAAGCTCCGAAGATTAAGATTACGAAAAAAAGAACAGACGAAATAATCCAATTCGAAACGTACAATTAGAAATCACTCCGCCCATAACCATTTAACCTGTTCACCATTCCCTCCATGCCTTCCAAAGGCAATAGGGTAACTTCGGTATGTAATAACCCAAAAACCCGGCGCAAATTTTGAGTGGACTTTCCCAAGATGCGTCTCCGTGTTCCTTCTCCGGAAGGGATCTAGATTCGAAAATACCAGTTCTATAAGCGTTGTCTAAAGCTGAGTAGGTTCTCAATAGACCATTCCGTTCGAAATAGCTCTTTACTTGATCCGAAGGGGTACTTAAAAACAGCTCTTTGGGTACACGATATAGCTCCATCAGCTCATCGTAAATCTCATCCAAAGATCTATCATATCCATGTACCGCGATTTGAAATCTAAGCTCATTATATCGGGCGATGTCGGACTCGAAATTCCTTTGGGAATCGACTATGGTCTTTATCGCTTTAACCAGCGTCCTGATCCTCCCTAAATCCCAAATGGGGTCAAATATCCTAATCTCTATGGTGCCCAATCTTTTAGCCAAAATTATATCCTGAAATCTATACTCCCAATCCGATCTCAAGCAACCTATGGCAAAAGATTTGGCAATTCTAAAGGATTGACCGAAATATTTTCCCCCGGCATAGGGAGAATTGACCGTGAGGAGGGCGAGCAGAGGGAGAAAATGGACGAGATTTTTGTGAACACGCTGTTGGTCCTTCACACCACCGATGTGAATTTGCAAGGCACAGGTGTTGGTAGGAGCTTCGTAGCTTATGAGGTGACCCAGAGGAATTATTAAGCCCTGGCACATGTCCATCAAATCTTTTCTGCGAGAGGCAAGGTCTTCAATGAGGGAGTCGACATCCTGATGCATGGAGGTGCTGATCTCTATTCCGCTCATCAGACCCTGTCTTATATCCCTTCCCCGAGCAAAATTGGAGGCTGTATGAAAGTAGTAGAATCGGGGATCTTTCCAGAGCAGCCTAGCCAGATAGTAAAGGGATCTAAGGGTTGGTTTTTCCGGCTCTACAATGAAAACTTCTTCTTCGATACCGAAGATCGCATTTTTCATGATCTCACCTCACGGTCAACACTTTAAACTCGTCCACCTAATTCAGCTCTTCCTCTGTTAATATCTTGACTCCTTCCCTCCTCAGCAGGGAAGCGGTCACACCATTTCCCTTCCTTAAATTATTGGTGAAAGTACCATCGTAAATTCGCCCAAAGCCGCAAGAGGGACTTCTCGCCTTAAGGATAGCCGCCCTTGCCCCAACCAATTTTGCCAATTTAAGAACCTCGTGAGCTCCTTTTATGCACTGAGTGGTCACATCCACACCCTCTTTGGTGAAAACACCAGTTCTTCCACCGAGAACATCCTCTCCACTTCCATCCCGAATTTCCATGGGTAAGCGCGGTGTAGGAAGTCCCCCCAACTGTTCAGGGCAAACGGGGATGGCCCTGCCTTGACTGACTAGTCTTTGCACCTTCCCCAGAAGCTTGTTTTTCCCATCGTATCTACAATTTATGCCCACCAAACAGGCACTCACTATGTATCGTCCCTCGTCCCTCGTCCCTCGATTCCCCTCACACCCTTTTGTGGAAGATATCTTTCTGTGAACGGTGAGCCGTGAACCATGAACCTCCATCATGCCTCCCAATACACCCGGCTCAGCCCTTCAATCTTAGAGAGCCCTTTTGTGACCTCTTCAGAATGCACACCCGAAGGCATTTCGACAATCAATTTAATGGTGCAAGTCTTCCGCTCTTCATCGCACTCCAAATCCACATCCTTTATATTCACACCCAACTCGCCCAGAGTGGAGCCAACCTTTCCCAACTGTCCGGGTCGATCCTCCGAGATCATGGTCAAAACTCGCCGACCCTTTAAGATTCGCAACTCAACTTCCTTAAAGACGGAGAGAACGATGAGTGTCAAAACGGTGGCCGCCAAAGCTGGAACATAAAAACCAATCCCCACAGCCAATCCTATTGCCGCCACTCCCCAGACGCTTGCAGCCGTCGTTAAGCCCCGTACAATGCTCCCTTGTTGAATAATGGCACCCGCTCCCAAGAAGCCGATGCCCACGACGACCGCCGCGGCGATTCGACTTGTGTCCACATATGGCTTTCCGGAGAAGGGATAAACGGATACCAGCATGAACAAGGTTGAGGCCATACAAACCAAAACGTGGGTGCGCAAACCAGCTGGCTTCTCAGCTCTTTCCCGCTGGTAGCCTATGATGCCGCCGAGGAAGGTGGCTAGAACTAACCTTATAACAACTTCTACAATCCCAATCCCAATCCCAATCATTTATAATGCCCCCTTTAAACTCCGAACACATGAGTCAGAAGAATTTTAGCTCTCTCCCATGAACCATGTCCCCTAGCCATGGACCCTTGACCCTTTTTACCAACTTACCTCGTAACTATGATACAACACTTCGACCGCCACCATCCATTTTCGATTTAATTAGGAAAAATTCTCCAACCTTCCATGGATTCCTGTATATAAGAAGGATAAATTGTCCCCTCGAATGTCTAAGATGTAAACCTGACTCGTTAATAGTCAAAATTAAATCATAAGGGAATCTTCGTAAAAAAGTTCGGTTATCCTCAAATTTGGGTTGAAATTTTTCCGCCTAGTTGATAAGCTATTTTTCGAACAGCTGTTCGAAAAAATAAAAAATATATGGGGATGGTGTCATTGAACTCAGTTAGGATCCTACACTTTGCCGATCTACATCTTGGAATGGAAAATTACGGCAAGATAGATTCCGCCACGGGACTCAATCAGCGCATCTTGGATTTCCTGAAATCCTTCTCTACCTGTGTGGATTACGCTCTCGAGAATGATATAGCTCTGGTAATCTTTGCGGGGGATGCCTATCGCACGAAAAATCCCTCCCCAACCCTACAAAGGGAGTTTGCAAAACAAATAAGGAGGCTCACCCGGGCGGGAATAAAGGTTCTGCTATTGGTGGGAAACCACGATGTTCCAAATACCGAAAAACACGCACACTCCCTGGCGGTCTTCGATGCCCTAGAGGTAGAGGGGGTAATCGTAGCCAGAGACTCAAGGGTCCACATCATCGACACCCATCAAGGAAGGGTCCAGGTGGCAACCCTCCCCCATTTCCCCAAGAGCCAACTTCTAAAACTCGATGAATACAAGGATAAGACGGTCGAGGAGATAAATCAGATCATGGCCAAGGAGATCGAGTCTGTTGTGGATCATCTGGCAACCGAAGTGAGAAAAAATTCCGAAATTCCCTCGATACTTGCCGCTCACATTAGCGTATCCACGGCAAAGCTTGGCTCTGAGCAGAGCATCATGGTGGGAAATGATCTTACCATATCACCCAGCGCTTTGCTTAAAGATGAATGGGATTATATCGCTTTGGGACATATCCATCGCCACCAAGTGTTGGAGGAATCGCCTCTCATGGTCTACTCGGGAAGCATAGAAAGGATAGACTTTGGTGAAGAAAAGGAGGATAAGGGCTTCTGCGTCATCGACCTGCCCCGATTCCATCGGGGCAGGTCCAAAAACGGTGCAACCCCTGCCTGTCGGCAGACACGGTACAAATTCGAAAAGACACCGGCGAGAGAATTCTTAAGCCTTGATATCCAATGCCTTACGACCAATCCTACCTTGGAGGTCCTTAGGTTAATTGCCGAGCACAATGTCAAGGACACCGTGATCAGGGTGATGATAAAAGTCCCTCCGCACTTAAGACATCTGGTTCAAAGGGATGAAATTCTTAAAAGCCTTTCCTCCGCTCATTACATTGCCTACGTGGATGTCGAATCCTTAGGCGAGAATGTTCGAACGAGGAATCCCAACTTGACCGAGTCCGCGGGACCTCTCGTGGCCCTTGAAGAATACATCTTATCGAGGGAAGAACTCAAAGAAAGGAGAGATGAGCTCCTTAAATTCGCTGGGGAGCTCATCGGCGAACTCCAGCAAGTCCGCAACGTACCTTGAGGAGTGCGATGAACCCATGATCCCGGTGGAACTTCGGCTAACCAACTTCATGAGCTACAAATACATGCCAGAACCATTGAGCTTTTCTAACATCCACACGACCTGTCTTTCGGGTCCCAACGGACACGGCAAATCCGCTCTCCTCGATGCGATCACCTGGTGTCTCTGGGGAAGGGCTCGAGGAGTGGATAGGCGCGGGTTGGGTGTCGATGATCTCATCCACCTCCACGAAGATCACATGCAGGTCGAGTTCACCTTTGAACTCGAAAATCAAAGATACAGGGTCATTCGATCTCGGGCAAGGGCAGGACGGGGTTCAACGAGGTTAGAATTCCAGATCTTGGATGTCCTGAAGGACGAACCTTCAGGGCGGGCCTGGCAATCTTTGACCGCTGATACGATCCATGAGACCCAGGAGAAAATCAACAATATTTTGCGCATGGATTATGAAACCTTCGTTAATTCAGCCTTCATCCTCCAAGGCAAAACCGATAGTTTTACCACCAAAAATCCCAACCAAAGGAAGGAAATCCTCGCAGATATCCTTGGTCTTTCCTTCTACGATGAACTGGAAGAGAGAGCGAAAGAACGCAAAAGGGAACGAGAGAAGGATGTGCAAATCTCAAATGTCCAAATCCAAAGAATAAATGAGGAATTAGCCAAGGAAGACGAATACAAAAGGGAAATCGAATCTTTGACCCGCAAACTTGGGTGTCTTCAAGGTGATATCGCCGCCCATGAGGAAAATTTAGGACGCTTAAGGGAACAGAAGGTGAAATTGGAGAGTAAAATTTGTGAGGCTAAAGAGCTTAAGATGAGGATGTCCCAACTTAAGAAGGGACTGGAAACCATCGAGACTCAAATTCAGCGATGCCGGAAGGAGATCGAGCGAGCTCAAGAGCTCATCGTCGATGCAGAGCGCATTAGGGAAGGTCATCGTGAGCTCAAAGACTCAAGAGCTCTTGAAGAAAAACTCGCCGAAAAATCCCGCCGCCAAAATGAAATTCTAAATGCCATGCGGGAGACGGAGAGAACTTATGTCCAAAGCCGAAGCGCTCTTGAGGCCAAGATCGAGAATTTAAAGAGAAAGGAGATGGAGCTTTCCCTCGATGCTTCGGAGATAAAAGCCCTGGAACAGAAATTGAAGAAAATCGAGGAAGAGCTAGCCCTTCTAAAGGAAAAAGAGGAAAGGCTGGAGACCTTAAGAGAGGATTTTTTGAATCTTCAACGGAGAAAGTCTCAAGTTACAAGCGAGAGTGAGACATTAAAAGAAAAACTGAAGACCACCGAAGAAAAGATAGAACTGCTGGGAAGCCTTCCTGAAGCCACGTGCCCCCTTTGTAAAAAGGAACTTACCGATGCAGAACGCGAGAATCTTCTAGGCCAATTCAAAGAAGAATTAGAGCGATACCTCATCTCATTGAAGGATAATACCTCAACACTTGAGCAAATCGAGGAAAGACTTGAGATTTTAGAAGAGATCGGGGTGACCATCAGGAAAGATCTAGGGGTTAAAGAAGCAATCTTAAATGCGCGAACCGAAACGTGTATGCAACTTCAGAAGGCAAAAGAAGCGGAGGAGGCTTTGAAAACCTTATGTTTGGAACGGGAAAATTCACAAAGGCAACTGGATACCGGGGAATTCGCTAAAGGAGTCTTAGCAAAGTTAGAAGAGTTTAAGACCGAGCTCAAAAAATTGAATTATAACCCCGACGAGCATGGGGACTTGAGAGAAAAAATTAAAGAGCTTTTACCTTATGAGCAAAAGCTGTTTCAACTGGATAACGCCTTGACAAAGATGGAATCCTTCAAGGAAACCCTGCATACCTTTGAATCACAAAAACAAGAAAAGATCGAGATCCTCAAAGGAGACAGAGAAAAAGAAACCCGGCTTCTCGAAGAGACAAACCGGTTGCCCGAACTGGAAAGACAGATATGCTTAAGGGAAAAAGAACTTGAGGAATTAAAGAAAGCGGAAAGGGAATTCTCCAATCGAATCGCAATCAACCAAGAATTTTTGAAAAATTGCCAAAATAAGCTCGTAGAAAAAGGGGAACTCGTTAAAGAGCGAGATCGATGTTTAAGCGAAATTGCCATCTACTCCGATCTGGCCACGGCCTTTGGCAAAAAGGGGATTCAGGCTCTCATCATCGAAAATGCCATTCCGGAGATTGAAGACGAAGCCAATAAACTTCTCCACAAACTCACAAATGGACGATTTAATGTGCGGTTTAGAACGCAAAGGAATCAGAAAACGGGCGGTATCATTGAAACCCTGGATCTAATCATTTCCGATGGAGAACTCGGTGATAGAAAATATGAGCTCTTCAGCGGCGGCGAGGCCTTTAGGATCAACTTCGCCATCAGGATTGCTTTATCCAAATTATTGGCCAAAAGAGCTGGCGCCAAGCTGGAAACCCTGGTCATCGATGAAGGTTTTGGTACACAAGACAACGAGGGGAGAGACAGACTCGTCGAAGCGATTTCCACAATAAAAGATGACTTTAAAAAGATAATCGTGGTCACACACTTGGAAGACTTAAGGGAAATGTTCCCCAACAGAATTGAAATCACCAAAAAACTTGGGTATGGTTCAATGGCTAAGGTGATTTAGGATATAGGTAAGGAGTATGTAAGGCAGCTGAAATTGTTGAGTCGCAGCTAAATCCCATTAGGATGGGGACAATTTACGACCCATCTATAGTTTCCCCGATTTTTTAACCCAGGAAGGACAGGTCTTCTGAAGACCGTGCTTACTATCGGAGACCTCAAGGGGTATCAAATTTAAATTACACTTTCCCGAAAAATGACGACACTTAAGACAACCCGACCAGGAGATATGCCAAGGGATGGTCTTGAGATGAGCTAAATACTCTTTGAAATGTTGAGGCAACAAATCTTGAAATTTCTCTCGGGCTTCGATCATGCGATCAAAATCTATGGCTGAACACAACTCCGAGAGAAGACAAAGTCGAGTCAACAATTCAAGGCGCTTGGATTTATCTTGGCGCTTGTTTAATTCACTGACGAGTTTATCTATCTCCTTCTCCAAGATGGAAATTTGCTCCCCTACATCCTCGCTCTTCCTCATGAGTTTCTTTTGAATTTTTCCTATTTTTTCAGCTTTCTGCCAATTCCTTCTCGATATCCAAAAGATATCCCTCACTTCTTCTTTAGTCCCTCTTCCAATCTGGCAATCGATTTTTGGAGCTCGCTCTGGCGGAGGGCTGTGGTCAAATCGCCGCGCGTTTTCTGGATTATGGATTGAGCAATGTCAGCGGTTCTCCTTAAGCCGCGGGTGATAGCCTCCGGATAATCGAATGAAACCAACGCGTAGTACAGGTCGTCCATGACTTTAAGCAATTCTTCACCCCGCTTGAGATTACCCTCCCTGATGATGTCCAAGATATGTCTTCTTAGCTCCCCGATCGCTTCGCCCAATCCATTGAGGAATTGTGGATACCCGACACCAATCTCATCTGGATCGGGCAGGGATCCCCCATGAATTAAAGCTAAAGTGACCATGGCTTCAGCATACTCCTTTTGGGCATCTTGAAAAAACCCAGCATAATAGATATCTTTGTGCTCCTTGAGTAAATTCTCGGCTTTATCCAAAGCCTCCTTCACCTCAACCAGCAACTCCTCGGCCTCTGAAAATTCGCCCCGATGGATGGCTCTTATGGCGTTGCTGGAAGCCCTAATGGCTTGACGAGAAAAGGAAAGTCCCTTTTCCCTGGCTAAATTCTTGGAGTCGAAATTCTCCCGAATTTTTGTGCAAATTTGCGCCAAACCCATCGATATTCCCCCTTAAGACTAATGAATTTTATGAAGACCTTTCCTTCGCTTCACTTCGGTTAAAATATCCCTCAACTCTAAAAGGCTAAAAACATATTCTTCATTACAGAAATTGCACCACATCTCCACCTCCCGTTTTTTGAACAACATATCCTCAACTTCCTTTATCCCCAAAGCAATCAGAGCCTCCCTACACTTCTCCTTTGAGCACCTACATTTAAATTGAATATTCTTTATCTGATTGATATTCAAAGTAAAACCCTTCAACACTTTCTGTAGCATCCCTTCGGGTGTTTTCTCCTCAAGAAGGAGCTGGCTACAGGAGGGCAAATTTTTCAAATTTTCCTCGATCTCACCGATGACTTCCTCGCTCACGCCAGCTACAGGCTGAATGAGAAATCCCCCTGCGACTTTAACGGAGTTATCCTCATCAACCATGACACCCAAGACAGTCGCCGACGGTTGCTGTTCCGAAACGGCGAAATAATGGGTGATATCCTTGGCAATTTCTCCCGAAATCAAGGGCACGCATCCCGTATAGGGTTCTTTCAAACCCAAATCCTTAACCACACAAAGCACTCCTTCTTTTCCCATAGCCCTGGCCACATCCAACTTTCCTCCTCGAATCGGAAGGTGAATATGAGGTCTTCTTACAAAGCCGCGGACATTCCCCATAGCATCCGCCTCAACCACTATCTCCTCCAAAGGTCCATTACACAAAATTTGAATTGTCAGCTTTTGGGGAGGCTGCAATAAACTGCCCATCAGTACACCAGCGGTGAGAGTCCGACCTAAAGCGGCGGTTGCCGTGGGATAAGTCCTATGTTTTCTTCGGGCTTCTTCCACCAAATTTGTGGTTATGGCAGCTACTGCTCCCAAACCTTCAGGGGTAACGGCTCTCACTAAATAATCCCTCAAATACATCCCACTTCCCTAAACAAATCTGACCTGCCTGCCGGTAGGCAGGGCTCCCGAGCTTCAGAGCTATGAGCTTTACATGGTTCACCGTAAAAATTAAGTGTTGCCAATGCGCATGAACCTTACACCTTGAACCTTCAACCTCGAACCTAGAACCTAAATTTGTTGCTTTCTTCGCCTCAGACGAATTATGTCTAACCTATAAGCCACTTGTATCATATTTTACCTCATATCATTGATCCCTTGAAGAAATTCCGGGATCAAGAAGCTCAAAGGATTATAGAAAGAAAATCCCATCCGAATAGGATGGGAATATTAAGGCCCCAAATAGCTTTTGGCTCCTATCTTTCGAGTTTCCCCTACTTGATATTTGCCTCCCACTACTTGGGGCCAATTGTAAACATACCACGCCACATGACTCTTGTCAAGAAAATTCACAAATATTTTTTTCTTGCACTTTCTCTCCCGTTCCATATATGCTAAACACTGCACCAGTTTCAAATTTAAAATTTAAAAATCAAAATGCAAAATGACCTGTCTGCCGAGAGGCAACTGAATTGAGGGAGGGGTAGGTGTGTGTTTATAATACACTTTGACCTCTGCATTTTGAATTTATGATGGGGAGGGAAAAATGATATCGGAAAGAGCCCAAAAAATACCACCTTTCATCGTCATGGACATTTTAGAGAGAGCCCAAGCCATGCAGAGAAAGGGAGAAAATATCATCCACCTGGAAATAGGTGAGCCGGATTTTGATACACCCGATTGCATAAAAGAAGCCGCATACAAAGCATTGAAAGAGGGGAAAACGGGTTACACTCACAGTCTGGGGCTCCCTGAACTTAGGGAAGCCATCTCGGAACACTATTACAGGAAATACAATGTAGAGGTAGCACCCGATCAAATAGTCATAACCTCTGGTACATCCCCAGCTATGTTCTTAATCTTCTCCGTTTTACTCAATCCCGGCAACGAAGTAATTTTATCCAACCCTTGCTACGCTTGCTATCCCAATTTCGTTGAATTCCTGGATGGCATCCCAATTTACATCAATGTCTATGAAGAGGATGGATTTCAGTATCGAGCGGAGAGGATAAGGGGAAAAATCAATCCCAAAACGAAGGCGATCTTCATCAATTCTCCATCGAATCCCACAGGTAACCTATTATCGTTGAAAGTCATGGAAGAAATCGCGGAAATTGCCCATAAGAATTGCTTCGTCGTTTCCGATGAAATTTACCACGGTTTGGTATATGAGGGAAGAGAGCATTCCATCTTAGAATTCACCGATGAGGCCTTTGTCCTCAATGGATTTTCCAAAACCTATGCCATGACTGGCTGGAGGCTGGGATATGTAATTGCCCCCAAAGAGTTCATAAGACCAATGCAAAAAATACAGCAAAACTTCTTCATTTCGGCGAATAACTTCGTTCAATGGGCGGGAATCGCCGCTCTGAAAGAAGCTGGAGCAGATGTCAAGAGGATTGTCAAAATCTACAATCAAAGGAGGAAATATATCATCCCTAAGCTGAGAGAGATTGGATTCGGCATAAAAGTCGAGCCCACAGGCGCTTTCTATGTCCTGGCAAACGCAAAACATTTTGGTAATGATTCATACAAGTTAGCCCTTGAGATTCTAGAAAATGCAAAAGTCGCGGTCACTCCAGGCATCGACTTTGGAGATAATGCGGAAGGGTATATTCGTTTCTCCTATGCCAACTCGCTAGAGAACATAACAGAAGGTATGAATCGGCTGGAGAAACACTTGAAGGGGAAAAACCGTTAGTCCTCTTCAACGAGAGAGGCTACGTAGGGGAGATTTCTGTAGCGCTCTGCATAATCAAGTCCATAACCTACGACGAAGACGTTGGGAATAGTAAAACCCACATAATCTATGTTTATGGGTACCTCTCGGCGTTCCTTTTTATCCAGAAGCGCACAGACCTTGAGGCTCGCTGGTTCTTTGGAGGCCAAGTAATCGAGAATGAATTTCAGAGTGTGACCAGTATCCACAATATCTTCCACCACAAGGACGTGTCTTCCATGAGCATCGACTTCAAGTTCTTTGGTAATCCTTACTTTCCCGGTGGTCTTCGTTCTTCGCCCATAGCTTGAGGTGGCCATAAAATCTATTTTTAATGGAATTGAGAGGTGCTTTAATAAATCCCCCAGGAACATGAAGGCACCTTTTAAGATGCATACCATCAAAAGATCTTTCTCTCTATAGTCTAAGGATATCCTACTCGCAAGTTCCTTAACCCTGGATTGGATTTGTTCTTGAGAGATGAGAACTTTTCCGACTTTCAAATTCGCCTCACAAATTCGCCCTTTTTGAGACATCTCAATTTTACTGCCCGCCCGCCATGCAAGCAAGGCGTGCTTTTAACCTTTATCCCGTAATTCCTCCTTGTGTTTAATGAAGATTGGGCAGGACTCGCAATTGGGATAAACATGGCATAGACAACCCTGCTTAATTTCCCAACAGTCTATTCGCCTCTCATAGGCTGGACATTTTATGTAGTGGCTCGCCGGACATCCCTTTAAATCCCAGCAATTTCGCATTTCTATCCCCCCTGTCTCTTTCTTTTAATCCCATTTCGAATTCTTTCTTCCAATTCTTTTTCGCTTTTCACTGCCGATACATCGATTCCCAGCTCCATGAATACCGAGAGAGCCGCTCGAATGATTTTCGTTCTGGGTAATTTATAGCCACCACTGAATTTCATCTGATAGGATAGGTCATCGAGGAATTCAACTTGAGGTCTTGTTAAAAATGTGGAAACACGCTGTAAAGATTCAAATTTTTCTTCACTCAGCATTCCCTTGACCACCTTGCAAAAATTTGCAAATTTGCAATTAATTATAGATGATAATGTGCTTTTGGTCAAGGGTTATTTTACACTAAGGCACCGGTCTATTTTTGCCTTTTACCCCTGTATTGAGCCTTTGCCTCCATTATTCTTTCTTTTAACTCATCCTCATCCTTGACACCAGTAACATCTATATCCAGTTGCATAAGAGTTTTTATTGCTGCTCTAACGATGGCTGTATTGGCGAGCTTACGTCCACCAGAAACTTTGGATTTTAGACTCAAATTCTCCAAGTAACTGAACATCTCTTCGGGCATGGTTATGGGCACACGGAGATAGTTCTTCCTACTCTTCTTCATTTATCACACTCCCCTCAAAGCTTTTCAGAGCTTTTTTAAATTATATGGCTATATGAAATATTTTTCTACCATACAGTTTTTTAATAGTTTGGTCAAGTGTTCAGCTGTCCAGAAAAAAAGAAAGCTGCTAGAGAGGTATATGGAGAGGGTGAACGGACTATTTATCTTCGCCGCCTGAGGTTTTACCCGATTCTTCCAAGGGAAAGATCATGATAATATCCTCTCTATTGACGGCCACGAAACTTAAATTATATAAGACTTTATCCTCAGTGGCGTGAAGGATCTTGGCATCAGTGATGGGGAAAAAATCTTTTGTCTTGACATTTACGATATCTGTGAGGCGGCTTCCCCGCAGAATATACATATCCCCCTCTATCCTGTAAAGAGGAGTACATATCACCACTCTGACCTTCTCCTTCTCTGTATACATTTATAACTCCTCCCAAATTTAATCCATTTTAGTTATCGGCTTAATCAACGCCAAAGATTAGCGGGAAGATGAAATTGTGAGAAATTTTTATATCAGAAAGAGACATATGGCCAATACCATCACCATCATGACTATCACCAAAACATTGAAGCTCATATCACGAGTGTACTCCCGGATAGCCGCTCTTGTTTCAGCGACTTTGCGCTGGGTAACGTACCTCTCCACCGTCCAGGGAACCCTTTCCTCAGTAACAGCTTCCGCAAGGATACGCAACATCGTCCTCAACCAATCCATCGATTTGTGCCAAAGTGTTTCCTCCACAGCTCGATAGCCGACTTGAACTCGCCTGTATTCCGCCGTGACTTTCTTTAATATTATATCCATTGCCTCCTCAGTCACCTTCGATTCCGCCAATTTTCTATATTCGGATAAACTTCTCTGCATCATAACACCCAAAGCCTCCGCGGTGGGACCCTTCGCCTCAGCCATTCTATCCGCAACCTCTCTGACAACACCCGCAATTATATCGATACTCGCCGCCGCGGGTTTCTTTGCCACTTTGACGCTGGCTTCCTTTATAACCTCTCTTATCTCCTCCAGTTTCTCCCCGGTGGTGAGCTCGACCTCAGCTCCCTTTGCACCGGCTTCTCTCAGTACATCGACCAACCTCATGAGATCCACAAGTCTCCTTCTTCTCTCAGCCGCAGGTAACCCCGCTTCTGCCATCCTCAATATCGCCTCTCTGAACATATCGAGTTCCGCCTGGGCTATGGCCTCCGCTTCTTTCGTGGCCTCTCCCCTTACATGAGCAAGCTTCTTTCTCCTCTCCTCAGGGGGTACTTCCGCTCTTATCATCTCAAGAGTCGCTTGCCTCACCGCCTTTCTAACCATGGCTATTTTTCTCTCCTCTAATGTTTCAAGAAGTTCCCTTCTCTCGACAGCGACCTCTTCCTCCTCAGGCAAACCAAATATGACAGGGACCACCACATCTTGGAATCTTCTTTTGTATTTCGTTATTTGCCTAGGCATCGATAGGAAGGCATCGGCCAACACATAATAGGATTTGTTCACTCCATCAGAAATTCTAGCTGAAATTGTGGAGATTATGAAGACAAAAGCTTGAGAAAGCTTTAGGTAGGATTTGTTCACTCCATCAGAAATTCTAGCTGAAATTGTGGAGATTATGAAGAC
>JASEGB010000001.1:68617-137455 GCA_030018275.1 Actinomycetota bacterium
AGACAAAAGCTTGAGAAAGCTTTAGGTACCAATATTTAACAGAAACCCACTCGGGAGGATCTACATGGAACCAAGCAAATCTATAGCCCAAAATGAAATACATTCCTCCGCCAAGGACACAAATGGATAATCCCAGAAGATTGTGGACGACCTCTGGGCTTGTGAGAAATGCATGGGTTTTAGGATCGTAAAGAAGTGGTATGGTTGATCTCAATCCCGTGGCATGAATATTGTACAGTATATGATATGGATGAGATGCTGGGTCAAAACCGAAGTTTGCGAGAGCCGGCCCGATGAACTTTTCCAACAACCAGTTGGGCTTAAGTCCTATGAATAAAATTGTTGCGGATATGGCAAGCATGGCTATCCGCATCGATAGGGGTTCGGGCTTAACATCCTTGAACTTCTCCGGTCTTTTCCATATAAACACAAATGACCACATCTTCATGTTGGAGCAGAATGTACCGAATGCCGTGAGGACGAAGAATACTTCGGCTATTTTGAGCAGAATATCCGGTCGATGAAAAACTGAATAATGCGCCGAGTGATCAAAAGCTTCCAATATCGCATGATGGAGTATGGTCTTGGAGGCGAATCCGTTAAAGAGAGGTATTCCAGAGATGCCGCAGACGGCAATGAAGCATGCCAAAGCTGTGAAGGGCATATTTCTCCACATTCCACCCAGTTTGTACATATCCAGTTCACGGGTCCTAAAGTATACGGCACCCACAGCCAAAAAGAGTCCCGCTTTAAACAGGGCGTGATTGACTATGTGATAGAGTCCCCCTGCGAGACCCATGGCTCCATCCTTTCCCAGGTACGCAGCACATCCCAATCCCATCACAATGTAGCCCATTTGGGAGACGGAATGGTATGCAAGCATCCTCTTACAATTCGGAGAAAGCAATGCGTTTACCACGCCAAAGAACATGGTGACGACGCCCACCCATATCAATCCGTAACCCAAGCTGGTGAGTATGGTCCAGCCGGCTCCATGAGCAGCCTGGGCAGCCTGAGTTGCGTGTGACGCGTGAGTGCTACTGTGTGCTGCCGTTGCAACCGGGGCAAATAGAGTATTTACGGTTCTCAAGATTCCATAGGCTCCCGCCTTTATCATCAAACCGGAGAGCAATGCAGAAGCGGGTGTTGGAGCTATGGGGTGAGCTTCAGGAAGCCAGACGTGGAGAAGGAATATACCAGCTTTGCTCCCAAAGCCCGCAATCATCATGATGGCCACCAGATATTTCAGATAACCGGGCAAGGTTTTCTCTATAAGTGAAGCCATGGGGACGATATCTATCTTCCCAGCTCTTGCAGCCAGGATCATTATTCCCCCGATGAGAAGTAATCCTCCAATGACGGACATGAAAAGATACAATTTCCCAGCAGCCATGGCTTTTTCGTCTTCCTCGTGGATGACCAGGACATATGAGAAGATTGCCATGAGCTCAAAGAAGAGGAATAGGGAGAAGAAATCCTTGGTTAAAAGGACTCCGAGGTTTGCTCCCAAGGTGAGAAGGACAAAGAAAAAGTATCTCGTTTGGGCATGCTCAACGCTCATGTATGAAGTTGCATAGATACAGGAAAGAGCCCAAATGAATGCAGTTATTGCGGCTATTAGCAGCCCAACGGCATCCACTCCGAAGTTTATTCCAAAACCAAGACCTGAAGGAAAAGGACATTCAATGCCCTTGTAAAAATGTTCACCGATGTGGATGCCTTGGACCACTGGTTGATACATACAAAGGACGATGATAAAGGTCAAAATGGTGGTGGAGACAACAATGGCATTTCTAATCTTCGTCTTCGCATTGAAAATTGCCGCAAAAGTTGCTCCAATAAACGGAACGAGCACCGCAAGGAAAGGGAGAAAAGCTATGATGCTCACCTTAGGTGTTACAGGTCCCAAAACTTCAAGATGCATATATTAACCTCCGATTTGCAAGATTTTGAGCCTGGGTCGCAATTCTTAAGTGTTCTCTATTTTAAACCATAGGAAAATGTAAAAATCAAAGATCAAAAATCAAAATTACAGATCAAAATCCAAAAATATTTTGAGTTCCATGTTTCCTGTTTTCAAAGTCCGAAATCCAGATACCTCATTTAGACATCCTACAGACCTACAGAGGATATGCAGAACAGTTCCATAAGTATCTCCGTCGGACATAGGACTTGTCATTTTTCATTTTGAGTTTTAAATTTTGAATTTGTAGCTCCTGGTTTTAGATTTATGAGCCACGTTAATGATTTTATATTTAATGACCGAAGTAAATGTGAGCTAATGCTTTCGCCAAATTCAGTGGGAACTGAGGATAGATACCGAAGATTAAAGTACCCAGGGCCAGCACAAACATCGGAACAAGCATCAGCCAATTTGGATCAGCCCTCTCCACATGCGGCTTCTCGTGAGAATGCTCGTGAGCACCATGACCCTGCTCTTCCTCGGCGTGTTCTCCATGTTCGACTCCAAACCAGGCTCCGATGACGATCGGCCCGTAATAAACGACATTAAGTAAGCTGCTCAAAAGAAGGAAGCCAACTACGGCTATCCCAGCTGCCCTGCTGATAATGCCCATCGATGCAGATTGTAAAGCCCCTTCAGCTAATATCCATTTACTGATGAACCCACAGAACGGCGGAAAACCGATCATCGAACAGGCAGCAAGGGTAAAGCAGATCATGGTCAGGGGCATGCGGAAGCCTATGCCCCTCAAATCCTTCAACTGCCTCAAACCAGTCTTGTATATCATTGCCCCAGCACACAGAAATAATGTCCCCTTCATCAAAGCGTGATTGAAGATGTGCAAAACTCCTCCCGTTAAACCCAAGGACGACAAAAGAGCTACACCCGTGATCACGTAGCCAATTTGAGCGATGGAGGAGAATGCAAGAAGTCTCTTTATCTCCTTCTGAAGGATGGCACATCCGGAACCCAAAATCATGGTGATTATTCCCAAGATCAGTAAGAATTTGCCGGTGGCGGGATTCGCCAATACGGTTGGTCCGAAAACAGCATAAATCGTTCTGACAATCCCATAGGCTCCCGCCTTTATCATCACTCCGGAAAGAAGAGCAGAGGCGGGTGTTGGGGCAACGGGATGAGCATCAGGGAGCCAAACGTGCACCGGAAACATACCCGCTTTGACGGCGAATCCAAAGATAAAACACCAAAAAATCCAGGTAAAATAGGGACTTTCCCTAAGAGGAGCCAGTCCAGCGCGAGAGAGTGTAGTCGTTCCGCAAACACCCTGTGTGGCTACGATAGCCAAAAATAAAAGAAGCCCTCCGACTATTCCCATAAATAAATATTTGAGACCAGCCCTCATGGCTTCGGTGGTTTCCTCGTGGATTACAAGCACATAGGAAAGAATGGCCATGAGTTCAAAGAAAATGTAGAGGCTGAATAGATTACCGGTGAATCCGATGCCCATCATTCCACATAAGGAAAGAAGGGAGAAAATATTGAATCTAGTCTTTGCATGCTCGGGTTTCATATATTCGATGGCATACAAAGAAGCCATGAACCATAGCAAAGAGGAGATAAAGCCCAAAAGGAAACCCAGAGAATCAACATATAAAGTTAAGACCACCGGAAGAAGCGAATAAAACCTCAATTCCACGATGTATCCCCTGGCGATTGCCGGATACATCAAGCACACCAGGAAAAATGTTATCCCGCAGATTATAGCCGTAAGGGTACATCCTCGCTCTTCAGAAACTTTCTTCGAGATATAGTAAACACCTATTGCTCCCAACGCGGGAGCTATGATCGCAAGTAAAGCAAATACACCCAATTCAAATTCCCCCAAAATTTATCGATGGGATAATTCATTCAATGATGTGCATGCGGCGAAGCGTGCTCATCGTGGGAAGCTATCCCCTTGTGAGCGGAAGCATGTCCTTCATGTGGGGGAACATGCTCTTCATGCTCTTCATGTTCCTCATGGCGCCCCAGAATCCCGTAAACGGTCACAAAGGCTCCCGCGAGGATCATGATACCGAATTTGAGAAAGCCCACAACTGATGGTTCATGATATGCATGCATTGATGGATGATAATTCAAAGCGTAACAAATAAGTATCAAGAAAGTTAAAATGTAAGCCAAAGTTAAACCTTCATGGTGAGACCTCCCACGGGTTCGAATCTTTCGAACATAGGAAGTACTTAGTCCGAAAATAACTAATAGGAACCCCCATTGGAGGAAATAAAGCAAAGGGGGACCATGATGCTCCTCGTGTTCTGCTTCATGTTCAGCTTCGTGTTTCCCCGTTTCATCTTCAGCATGAACCTCTTCATGAGGCTTTTCGTGCGTGGCGGGTTTTTCGGTGGCAAGGACGGGAACCGAAAAACTAATGATTAAAATGAAAATCAAACTTAGAATTAAAAGCCTTTTAATCATCTAATTTTTTATTTCCTCCTCATGTGACAGCATTCACTTCACATTTTACTTTAAAAGAAGCTTTACAGCAACCTTGGATAAGGGCAAAGCCAGCCAGTGTATCATGGATCCAAAGCCGAGAATAACAACACACAATGTTCCAACAAATATGGGCAGGAGCATCGTCCAAGGGACGCTTCGTGTTTCGAATTGAATCCTTCTCTCCTCCACGTGGGTTTCCTCTCCCTTGGTATGAGCTTCTTCAAAAGCCTCCATTTCTTCCCTCGGTCTGGCAAAGAAAGCGGTGAAAACCACGGGTAGCAAATAGGCTGCGCAGAGCAGAGAACTAATGAGCAGAACCACAACGAAAATGGGTTTCCCCGCCTCGAATCCTCCCACACAAAGCATCCACTTACTTATAAATCCCGCCAATGGTGGACATCCCATCATACCCAAGGATACTATAGCGAAGCAGGCCATGGTTATGGGGAGCACATAACCGATCCCTTGCATCTGACTTATATTCCTTTTTTTAACCCCTTTTATGATCACCCCAGAACAGAGGAATAAAGTCGACTTCATGAGGCCATGATTGGCGATGTGGACCATGCCTCCGATGAGGCTACTTGGTGTGAGAAGGATGGCTCCCAAAACGATATAAGACATCTGACCTATTGTGGAATAAGCGAGCCTACGTTTGAGATTATCTTGATCCAAAGCGATGATGGAGGCAACGACTATCGTTGCCGCAGCGACATAGGCCAGAATCGTCCCAAATCCCAATCGCCTCAAAAGTTGAGTCCCAAAGACGTTATAAATCACACGCATAATCCCATAACAACCGGCGCAAACCAAAACACCGGAAAGTAATGCCGATGCGGGCGCGGGAGCGGCGGGGTGGGCGTCGGGGACCCATCCGTGGAGGGGCATGATCGCGGCCTTTACTCCGAAACCCACCACAAAAGTGGCGAATAAAATTGCTAAGGTATTATAACCATACTTCATGGAGAGTATCCCAGTTTTCACCAGAGTCTGAGAGTTGGCTAAATAAAAGGTCAAAACGATGCCCAATAATATAAAGGTTCCTCCGACCAGCACATAAATTATGTACTTTTTACCCGCCGCCAATGCTTCGGGGGTTTCTTCGTGGGCGATTATCGGATAGGAGGAGACCGAGAGCAATTCGTAGAATATGAAAAGCGTGAGTAGATTACCTGCAAAGCCAATGCCCATAGTCCAAGCTAGACAGAGTATTAAGAAGCCATAATATCTTGTGAGCGCATGTTCGCCTTTCATGTATCCCAAGGAAAAAACGGTGGCTAAAACCCAGAGTAAAGACGCGGTAAGGGCAAATACAAGGCTTAATCCATCCGCTCGGAAATGAAGCCAAATGCGAGGTGTCATGTGTAGAACATGGCATTTGTAAATGATTCCTTTTAGAGAACCGGGGAGCATCAAAAAACAGAGAAAAAAAGCGAATAACGTGGCAAAGACGGCAGCCCATTCCCTGAGCTTTTCCAATCTATTCCCGAAAAAAAGAATGATAGCTGCGAATAAGAAAGGTACCACCACAGCGAAAGCTGGAATAGCCCAAGTCACCACCCTAGGCATGATCTCACCCCCAAGTTATCCAGACGGATCCGTAGGACGCACCAACTCCATTACTTAAGAAAAATCCCAACCGCCGTTTCCGCTAAGGAGACGGGCATACCTGGAACCATGGACAATGTTCCCAAAGCAATCACATAGATGGCACATATGATGCAAGGATAAAGCAAGAGCCAATGAGCTTCATCCATCCTTATATCTCCATCGGGAGGATTTTTGAAATAGGCTATGTAAATTATGGGTAACCAATAGGCAGCATTTAGTAAAGCGCTTACGAGCATGACGACCACGAAGATCGGGCTCCCCGCTTGAAGTGAGCCAAGGCACATGTACCATTTAGTTATAAATCCAGCGAAGAGTGGAATTCCTATGAAACCTAGGGAAGCGATGGAGAAGGTGGCCATAGTTATGGGCATCTTGTGACCAATCCCCTCCATTTCACTTATATTCCTCTTGCCCGTTTTCCTCTCTATGGCTCCGGCCACGAAGAACAATGTTATCTTCTGAAAACCCTGATGAGCAAGGTGAATTATGCTCGCAAGAGCCGCAGAGGGAGCATGAAATGGGGCAAGGGATGCCCCTAAGATGATATATGACAATTGACTCACCGTTGAATACGCCAACCTACGTTTGAGATTGTCCTGTAAAAGTGCCAATATTGATCCACAAATGATGGTCACCACAGCCACCCAAGCGAGAATGAGACCCACACCCATTTGACTCACCAGAGCAACTCCAAAAACGTTGTAGATAACGCGCAGAACTCCAAATACACCAGCTTTAACAACGGCGACTGCATGAAGCAAAGCGCTGACGGGGGTTGGAGCTACCATCGCCGTTGGCAACCAACTATGGAGGGGCATGATTGCGGATTTCACCCCGAAACCCACGATGAAGGTAGCAAACAGGAGATACAAGATTTTCCCGTGCTTCTCTAGCGACAGTATTCCATTTTTGCTGAGTTCGGTGGTACCCGCAAGATAAAAGGTCATGACGATGGAAAGCAAGAGAAAGGCTCCCGCCGTAAGAGTATATACGAGATACTTTCTACCAGCCTTCATGGCTTCAGGAGTCTCCTCGTGAATTACCAGAGGATAAGTAGCTATGGTAAGCATTTCATAGAAAATGAATAGGGTGAAAAGATTCCCAGAGAAGGCTATTCCAACGGTGGTTGAGACACATAGAGCAAAAAAACCGAAGAATCTCACCTTGGCATGTTCTGGTTCCATATAGCCGATGGCATAGACCGTGGTAACTATCCAAAGTGTGGAAGTTACCAAGGCGAAGAACAAACCCATGGGATCGACTCTGAAATAAACGGTTACCCCTGGAGCGAAGGGTAAAAGTTTTGTATAAAAGATCACCCCTCTCAAAGCCGCGGGCAGCATGGATAATACAATGACAAATTTTATTGCCGCGGCGCCCAAGCTCCAGAATCTTCTTAAGAAAGTATTTGCACCCGTTAAAAAGACTAAAAGGCTACATAACATCGACACCGTCGGAGCCAAGAGAGGCCTCCAAGAAGCGATTTCCATTCTCGCAACCTCCTATCCTCGAAGTAAGGCGACGATCCAAGGTTTAACGTAACGCACTGGAAGATATGCTAAAGGCAATCCCATCATCAGACAGACTAAAGCGAGTATCGCTACGGGTATGAGCATGGACAAAGGTGCCTCCTTTGCCTCTGCAATCTCTTTCCTCGTGGGCTCCCTGAAATAGGCGGCATTAACAATCTTGATATAGTAAGCAAATATGAATAGTGCTCCAAATAACAAAGCTGCGGCGAAGAGCGGTGCATTTGCTTCCATGGCTCCCAAAGCGATGAACCATTTACAGATGAATCCGTTGGTGGGAGGAATCCCCACGATGGAGATTATTCCTATGCTCATTGCCGCCATGGTGATGGGCATTCGTTTCGCTATACCTCTCAAATCGGTGAGCTTTCTGAAACCCGTTTGATGGATTAAAGCACCCGCGGTTAAGAATAGTGAAACCTTTATAATGGCATGATTAAATATGTGTACTACGCCCCCACGCAAGCCATCGAAGGAGGCAAGACCTATACCCAAAACGATGTAGCCAATGTTTGATATGGTGGAATAAGCGAGCATCATTTTGATATCGTCCTGGAAAAAGGCGAAAAATGCCCCCATGACGATGGAGATCGTCCCCAACCAGGCCAAGATCGTGGTGATGGGGGTGAGATCTAAAACTCCTCCGGTGAGTCTGTACACCTGGAAAACCCTCAATATCCCCAAAAGTCCCGTCTTCACCACCAATCCGGAAAGGATGGCACTGACGGGACATGGAGCAATGGCATGGGCATCCGGTAACCAGATGTGGACGGGAAATAGAGCCGCCTTGACGCAGAAACCCACGATGAATAGGGCAAAGGCCACAGCGGCCACTCTCAAAGAATGGACTTCAGGAAGTCTCAATGTCATATCACGCATATTCAAAGTACCCGTTATAGAGTAAACGAAACCGATAGCTAGAAGAATGGAGAGTGAGGAGACTGCCCCCACTAAAAGATATTTAAACGCCGCCATTTCTGCAATTTTCTCGCCACCGATGGCCACCAGGGCATAGGCACTCAGCGATAAAATCTCGGTGAATACGAAGAGGTTAAACATATCTCCAGTGACCACGAAACCAAGCATCCCAGCGATATTCAGGAGAACAAGCGTATAATAAGTGGAGACTTTCTCCGCGGGGAGCTTTTTCTCTATATATCTTTTAGAAAATATGAGAATGAGAAGGCCTAGGACTGTAATTAGCAGAGAGCTGGCACTGAGCTCATCGAAGTATATCTCTATACCAAAGGGTGGTTTCCATCCACCTAGGTAATAACTTACGGGTCCAATAAAATAGACCTTAGCGGTGAGATAGGCGGACATGATCATCGAAAGAAAAATGGCAAAGGTGGCAAAGGGCATACATGCTTTCCTCCGCCACATGCCGATTATTGGATTTATTGCGGCAGCTGCCAAAGGAACTACCACTACTAAAATTGGGAAATGGTGTGCGATACCCATTTTTTACTCCATTTTTTTAAGCTTATCCGCTTCAAGAGTTCCGCAATGTTCGTAGATTTTGATCATCAAGGATAAAGCCAAAGCAGTGGTGCTCACGGCAACCACGATTGCAGTTAGAATTAAAGCTTGAGGAAGAGGATTCACAAAGGGACCTTTGATCGTTCCCATCATAATCGGAGCTTTTCCTCCCCTCACGGCACCAAGGGAAATAAAAAACAAAAATACCGATGTCTCCATGATGTTTAAACCCATGAACTTCTTTATCAGATTAGACTTCATGGTCACGGTGTATAGACCGATGAGAAAAAGGGTCATGGATACCACGTAATTGAAATTGGTTACGAGTTTTTGGAGAATTTGCAAGGTCATGCTCTCTCCTCCCTCTGCATCGAGAAAAATATGGACGTGAATATGGCGCCTCCACCGACTCCGATGCCTACCTCGAGCAAATCCAACATCACTTTCGCTAAGAAGTGCTGATAATACGGTGATAGACCTGGGAGCATAAAGGACAGGAAATTGAGCCCGGAAAGCAATCCTATGAGTCCCACGATGAAAAAGGTAAACGGGGCTATGCCTTCAATGGAAACCCTTAAGCTTAGTGGAATCCTCCTCATACCAACCAGTAGACCGAATACTAAAGCGTAAATGATGAAAGCCGCTGCCATTATTGTCCCCCCTTGAAAACCGCCTCCAGGAGAAACGGTGCCAAAAGCTATCACATAAATCGCAAATAGCAGGATGAATGGAAAGATGATGCGGAGTATGGTGTAGACAATCAAGCTCGATTTGACGGGGGAGACGTCCATCACGGAAAAACTGGTCTTCGCTTTCTCCCTCATGAGGAGAGCGAGCACGCCACAGAGGGCGGTAAATATCACCGTTACCTCCCCCATGGTATCATATCCTCTATAGTTTAGGATGACAGCGGTAACGATATTTGGGCAAGCGGCCTCTTCCTTTCCCCTCTCAAGATAGCGTTTAGTAACTTCATAATCATTGGTGGGGTTCTTTAAGCTGCCCATAGGGGGTATGTCCACCACGGCCGAAAGCAACATCACCCAGAATACGAGCAAACATATGACCATTAAAACCCATCTCATTGGGAACTTTCTCATTCTTCCCTCCGCGTGGTCTTGCTTATGGTCACAATGAACAAAACCGTAGTCAACCCGGCTCCCACGGCGGCTTCAGTCAGAGCGATATCCGGGGCACCAAGCTGTTGCCAAACTATGCACATGATGAGACTATATCCCGAGAAGATGAGCGCTGCCGCCAGTAAATCCTTCATGCGAACAACGGCCAACGCCGTGGCAATCAAGAATAGTAAAAGTAAAACGTCCAATCTCCAAATCATTCCGCTTTTGCCTCCTTTTTCTCTTCAATTAAGGGAGGTGGTGCTACCTTCCTCCAAGGTTGAAGACCCCTTCTGAATGAGGCTCTGGCAATGGCGTGACCCATGGTCGGGCTGGATATCAAAACCAGAGCGAAAAGAACCAATATCTTAAGGGCATCAAAGGAAAATCTCTCGTATATTGCCAGTCCGAGCAAGATTGAGCACGCCCCCAAGGTGTCACATTTGGTGGCGGCATGAGTTCGGCAGTAAAAATCGGGTAAGCGCAATATACCTGTGGTCCCAACGATAAAGAAGAATATTCCTATAACTGCAAAAATCATGGCGATTATGCGCGTGATTATCTCTATAATCTCAATCATGCTCCCAATCACCCCTTATCTTTCCAGTCTCCAGGTATCTTGCCGCTACGACGGTAATAATGAAGTTTAACAGACCATAAACCAGAGCCACATCCAAATACATCGCCTGACGGAATATATAGGCTATGAGTACCAAAATTACCAGGGTTTTAGTACCCACGATGTTCACGGCGAGGATCCTATCGGGGACAGTTGGACCCCGAAATGCCCTGTACAGACAGAGAAAGGCATTGGCTATTAAAATTATTCCAACATATAAGTAAAACGTGCTCACTTTTCTTTCTCCTTATATACCCCAATGACGTGCTCCTGAAGGGTCCAACCGAAGATGCTCTCGACATGTTCTTCAGCGAGGCAATGAATGAAAAAGGTGTTATCCCGAATGTCAACGGTTAGCGTACCTGGGGTAAGCGTTATGGAATTAGCCATGGTGATTTGGGCAAGATGAGAGTCCAAGGGAAATTCGAATCTTATGATTATGGGACTTATTGGCAATCTGGGATCGAGAACCCTCTCCGCCACATCGATGTTTGCTTTGATGATTTGGGTAATCAAATAGGGAACGTAAAGTATAAAACGTCCAAGTTGCTTCCTTGACATCTTGATTGTCTCCATATGACCAGCTAATAATCCTCGGCAGAGAATGGCGACAAAGGTGGACAAAATAAGACCGATTATTAAAATGGCAACTTTGAAACTCGCCGTAAGAATGATCCAAAAAATCCACAGCGAAAAAGTTAAAATAATGGTCTTCTTATCCATATTCCAACCTCAATTAGTGAATTTTTTCTCAAAAACTTTTGAAAAACTCCCACCAAAAATTCAAAAAATCTAAGGATTATACCGAGATTAGTCCTCTCTAACTTGCTCCTTAGGGACAGACTCGCGAGAATAAATGCAAACCCTATTTCTTCCAGACTCCTTAGCCGAATATAGTGCTTGATCCGCGTTAACAATTAATTCAGTATCATCGCCAGCATTGTAGGGATAAATGGCTACACCCGCACTTATAGTCTTTTTGACCCTGGGATTCTCCACGTCACCTTCGAATTCCTCTGCTTCTACGGCTTTCCTTATCCGCTCAGCCACAATCCCCGCTTCTTTCGCCACGCCTGGTAGGAGCACTGCGAATTCTTCTCCTCCATATCTGGCCACGATATCTATATCCCTCAGCCTTCTCCTAATGATCTTTGCGAGCCTGTTCAAAAGTTTGTTTCCTTTCACGTGTCCAAAGGTATCATTAAACTCCTTGAAATGATCGATATCTATCATGATCAAAGAAAGGGGCATTCCAAACCTATCAGCCCTTTTTACCTCCTCATTCAGTCGATCTATGAAATAGCTATAGTTATAAAGACCAGTTAATTTATCATGAATGGAGAGCCGTTCCAACAAAGCTTGCTGTGCCTTTTGTTTTGCAGATAAAAAGCCAAATATTATCCCCGATACAAAGAAGATGAAAGTACCAAGGGATATCTCGTAAATAAGATTGACCAAATTTCCAGTGATTAAACCCAGAGAAACTTCCCTATATAGCCATAAAGCCATCAACCCAATGCTCAATAATCCAGTGACTATAGCTCCTACCACATCGAAGGTGAGAGCGGCGATGAAAATGGGGATAATGTAGAGATACCAATATAACTGTAACTCGCGCGTGTAATAAATGAGCAAAGATACAAAGGCCAAACTGATGAAAACCAAAAGCAAATATCTCAAGCGAATTGCCGGTCTCATTACCGTTTTCCCTTCTAGAAATTTTCCCTATAATTTTACAACATAAAGCCCGAAATTTCTCTTATTTTCCGAAGATAAACCAAATTAAATTTAACTTATTTATATACTTAAATGCAAGCTTTTTTAATCCTATGAGAGCGTTCTAACAATTGGTGATTCACTTTTCAGAACCCACCACTTGGTAGACTGGATTACATTCTCTTCAGTTTAACATATGCCAAGTGAGCTTCTTTAGCCAATCTTCCCCGCTGTAGGTTGAGTTTATCTTCTCCCTCCAGATATCGAGATAGGTCTGGATGTAACGTTCCGAACGAAAGATCTCCATGGGCCTATACATCCTCCTAAATTCTCTGTTTGTCCGCTCCACGTGGCTTGTGGTCCTTCTCGCAAAGGGAAGCTTATAAGATAAGTTAAGTGATTTAATCCGAAACCAGAAGCCCTTAAGATGCTCTGGCAGACCTCGGGCTCCTCTCTCCTCCAGCGGGATAAGAAGGCTTTGAGCTTTTCTTGGGCGGGCTCTAAGGTTTTCTCCTCGAAGATGGCCTTGGCCTGGGATAGAAGAGCATTCCGCCTCGTCTTATCCCTGGCTAAGAGGGCCACATTTCTGTAGATATGCCAGAGGCATTGGCCCTCACAAGGATTGTTCAGCAGATCTCATTTTTTCTATTTCCTCTTGGAATACTTTCAGTGCGGCTTTCGCTCTTTCGCAATCACGATAGGTAGCCCAAATAATGCAATCGGCAGGATCCTTCATAGAATCTCGCCTAAAATTGCGCAGAGGGCCTTTAAAATTGGGCTTATTCTGGCAGTTTCCTCTTAAGCTCCTCCTCGATCTGGTCGAGCAGATTTTCTACTATTGAAATGCAGTAATTAGCGTCTTCTGCTGTTACTTTCTCTCCTCTATGCATTATCCTATTCCTCGTGGGGATAATCTTATTTTCGAAATCGCTCCACCCTTTAAATTTCTGAGGATCTATGTTCCATAGTCTTTGGACTAGTTCCCTGAACTTACCAGTCATCCTTGGACCTCTACCAAATATTTGCTCCAAGAAAAAGTCAGCTAAGTCTGGTGCGTTCTGGAACAATCTTTCCTGAAAATATGGTCTTAAGATCGCCTCCCTGGCAAAAAATTCAAACGCCGTAACTGGCCGAATATAAGCACTAGCATAAAATCCATTTTGGATAAGTCTCCTTGCTTCCTGAAGAAACTCGTCTGTTCTTTTCCTCTTACCGTCAACAACCTTTCTTGTTAAACTGAATTTCCAAGCAACAACCCTGAGTACGATGTCAGAACTTCCCATTTAAAAAGTCAAGTAAAAATAGAAAGTTTTTTCTAAGCAGCCTTCTCCATTTCCTCTTTTAAAATATAATCTCGATCCTCTTTTAACATCTTAAAAATAACTTTTATTAGCTGTCTGGCAAGGCAACGTAAAGTATGGTTATGCTCTTTTCCTTCAGCTCGTTTTTTAGCATAGTAGGTCATGGATTCTGGAACGAATCGAATTGTAGAGCCTGCAATTGCAATCATGGTTGCTTTACATATTTTATTAGCTTTGTAAACAACTTTTGTTGTTTTCTTTTTACCAGAATCATCATCTATACAGGCTACACCACAGTAGATGGCAAGTTGCCTTTCATTTTTAAACCTGTCGATATTACCAATTTCCCCAACAAATCTGCTTGAGAGTTTTGTTCCTATCCCAGGGATATTTTTAATCGCTTAGCTTCTGGACTCTTTTCTCCCATCTCTTTAAGCTTCTTATCCACTATTTCAATCTCGTCTTTTAATTCCAAAATGCGCCGCGCATATGACAATATAATCATTTTGTAAATATCTACCAGTTCTTTAACATATTTTATATTGCGCAGGTCTTCCAATATTAAAGAAGCTTGTTTTTCCCCAATCATTTTTATTTTCAGTAAAGACCTAAGAGTAAGTTTTTTATAGCTCGAAAAATCAGGGTATTTTGCCAAAAGCCTTAACATCTTCTTGCTATCTATATCGCCAAGCTCTAATATATCAGGACATACTTCCAATAGCTTCTTTCTAAGCCGGTTTTGTAGCCTTGTCTTCTCATCTATCAAAGTTTGTTGATGCCGGGACAATATTTTTAACTTCTCATTGATTCCTTTTATCTTCTCTAATGGAATGAGTGCCTTCTCATCTTCAGCGTTTAAATAATCTCTTAATTTCAGCATCTTTGCTAACATTTTTGCGTCTCGCCTGTCGCTTCGCCATTCTGCTCCAAATACATCCCGAAACCGTTTTAATTTTAGGTTATCTACATTGTACAAAGTAAATCCCTGCTCTATGAGTATCCGGTCAAATGGGGCTCCGTATCCATTCTTTCCTTCAATCCCAAAAGATACTATCCCTTCTTCTCTTTCCTCGATTTCTCTGAACTCTTTGACAGCTTTATCAAATTCGCTGAGTTTGTGGGCTATCTTCTTATCGTACAATACTTTTTCTTCATCGTTCATAACAATTATGTGATGATGCTTACTGCCAACGTCTACTCCTCCGGATAATCTTTTCACTTGCTTTACCTCCTTTTACGTTTGATTTGATGTTCTATGGCTCTGCCAATACCCTTTATCCCGTCTATAATAGCCACTTAAAGGCATCTTCCCATTAGACAAGGTATTGGCAGGGGAACATCCGGCAGTTCTGACAGAGTCACCTTATTCCAACATTATGTTGGACTGACACCGCTGGCCACAAATGCTCCCCTTGCCATTTATTATTCATATCACATAAAGAAGGCTACTTGACTTCATTCCCCCTTTTTTACTCTTATTATTTAATTATAGAACTGTTTTGAAGTTGTGTAGATTAGATAGATTATTTTGGGGGGAATGAGTGTAGCAAATCGGAGACGATTTTCATTCCAAAATTCGGTTGTCTGGTTCATGCTCTAAAATGTTGAGTGAAACTGAATCGCAGTGATATTTTCGTCGGAGACTGCAAATTTCTCCCTTAAATTATTTGCAGTTTCGGTTAAAATAGCTGGAGATAATCACATCATTTCGACTTTTGGGGTCTGGCGATTCTTTCGGGGATGGCGAAATTTTCTCCACCCAGGTGCATGAGGGGTTTTGCTTTGAGCAGATCAAATTCCCCTTCACGGAAGAACTCATCCTTTACCTCAGCATTTAACACTCTGCCAACCACAATTACGTGGTCTCCCGCCTCTTTTTCAAACTCCAATGTACATTCAAACCAACCTATGCACTCCTCAATACCAGGGGCTTTAACGATCTTTGATTTTCTCTCAGTGAGACCAGATTCCCTGATCTCACTTACCCCTTTGGGGAAAGACTTGCCACAAATCCATAGTTCATCGAGGATTTCCTCTGGGGCGATGTTGACCACGAATTCCCGAGTTTCTCTGATATTCGCCAAAGTGTGTCTCTGAGGTGCCAAGGCAAAAGCGATCAAGGGAGGAGTGCGTGAAACCGGCATCACGAAACTGAAGGGAGCCGCATTCGTCCTTCCCCGAGCGTCGATGGTTGAAATGAGCACCGCTGGTCTCGGTGCCAAAATCTTGTAGAAATTCCCCAGTTCAAGTTTCATTATGCTCCCTCCTAAATACCCTCATTTTAATTCCCAGTATCACCGCTTATCACCGCGTAGGTGATAATTATGGTTTTTATTATTTTAAACCTATGGTTTTACGAAGGGCTTTTATCTCAGATGGATGTAGAAAGCGGTAACGACCGGGGGGCAGATATCCCAACTCGATGGGACCAAGGGAAATCCTCCTTAGCCTTATGACCGGATGTCCCACCTTCTCAAACATCCTTCTGACCTGGCGCTTACGTCCTTCCCAAATCGTGATCTCCACCACCGTGCTCTCCCTCCCTCTCTCGAGGACATCGACTTTTGCCGAAGCGGTCAGCCCATCTTCCAAGACCACTCCCCTTCGCAACATCCGCAGGATAGTCTCCTCTGGATGACCTCTGACCTCAGCCAGATAGGTTTTTTCCACCTTATATCGGGGATGAGTTAGGCGATAAGCTAGCTCTCCATCGTTGGTGAGTAGGAGTAAACCCTCCGATTCCCTATCCAATCGACCGACGGGAAAAACTCTGGTCTCCTCCTCGATTAAATCCACGATGGTCGGTCTATTGAAGGGATCCATCATCGTGGTGAGATAACCCGCCGGTTTATTGAGTAGGATATAGAGCCTTTCCGCGGTGAACTGGAGCGCCTTACCATTTACCTCGATTTTGTCCTCGCTGGGGTCGACCTTTGCCCCCAACGTTTGGACGACCTGACCGTTGACTTTGACGCGACCTTCGAGGATAAGATGCTCACATTTCCGTCGGGAGGCTACCCCCGCTTGAGCCATGACCTTATGAAGCCTCTCCAACCTCACTCACTTTCACCCTCTTCTCTCGTGGTTAACTTCTGTATTATTTCTTTTCTGGTCCTCTCATCGGGTTCAAACTCCTTTAAAGGAGGTAAATCGGAGAGATCCTTTAGACCGAATGTCTCCAGGAAAACCTGAGTTGTTCCATAGAGTATGGGTTGTCCCGGTGAATTTGCCCGACCCATCTCACGGATCAACCCCTTCTCAAGCAGTGAATTAAGCACGGTTCCGGCATCCACCCCTCGAATGGAGCTTATTTGGGCCTTAGTCACCGGCTGTTTATAAGCGATGATGGCCAGGGTCTCCAAAGCTGCTTGAGTGAGCCGCCTCTGATCCCAGGAAAGGACGAGCTTCTCAACGTAAGGAGCATATCCGGGATGAGTATAAAGTCTGTAACCGCCGGCGATCTCTCGAAGCTGAAAACCCCGACCCTGCTTTCGATATTCCTCCCCGAGCTCATCGAGGATTCTCTTGATGGTGACTTCGTCAACCTCCACTATTTCACTCATTTTCCGCAGGGAAAGAGGTTCAGTGGTCACGAAGAGGAGTGATTCAATTATTCCCCTTAATTCCGTGAGTTCCATCATCTTTTACTTCTCCGAGGTCAAGCCTATCTCTATATCTCCGAAGGTTACAGCCTGGCTAAGGGATATGAATCCCCTTTTATAGAGTTCGAGCAAGGCGATGAAAACCGTGACGATTTCGATTTTATCCTCAAGCTCACTGATCAAGGAGGCAAAGGTCTGGCTGCCTCTTCGATCCAGTTCCCCAAGCACAAAATCGATCTTTTCCTCCAGGTTTAAAATGATGGAGACAACAGGCGGCTCTTGCTCTTCTGCGATCTCGATGGTTTTTCTCGCCAATATGCCTCGCATCGCTTCGGTAAGATCTGCGACCGTGACCCCTCTTAGGTAATCCGGGAGAATCCGAGTAAATCTTTCCTCCAGATGCTCTCGACCGTAAAATCTTCTCTCAGCTTGGGCTCTCGCGGCTAATTCAAGAGAGACATTTTTAAATTTCTTGTATTCTAAGAGCCTGGCTATGAGAATATTCCGAGCCTGAGTGGGAGGGATTTCCTCCTCCCAATCCTCCTCCTCTGGAAGGAGATTAGAAGCCTTTATCTCAAGCAAAGTCGCGGCGACGAGTAAAAACTCGCTGGCGACTTCCAGATCCACATCCCTCATATGTTGTAAATAGGCTAGGTATTCTCGGGTAATTTTGGCGATGGGGATATCGCAAATATCTATTTCTTTCCGGGATATGAGATTGAGGAGTAAATCGAAAGGTCCCTCAAAAATCTCAAGCTTAACCTGATAACCCATATTAACACCACGGACTCAAACATTAATTCTTCGACGGACTTCCCGCAGAGTAGCTCCGGCGATTGGGCGCGCCCTTTCAGCTCCCCGCTCCAAAATTGTACCAACCAGACCCGGCTCCCTCTCCAACTGGGTCCTCTTCTCTCTAAATTCGGCATGGAAGTCGCTGATCCTTTCGGCCAGAAGATCCTTGCAATCGGTGCACCCTCTCACTGCTTTCTCGCATTTCTCCCTTATGTCCTGAATTTCATGGGAACTGTACAGCTCATGTAGGGAAAAAACGAGGCAGATATCGGGATGTCCCAGATCGGTACGATAAACCCGCTGGGGATCGGTGATCGCCATCCTTATCTTTCTTCTGATTTCACTGGGCGAATCACTTAAATTGATGGCATTATTATAACTCTTGCTCATCTTCCGCCCATCGATTCCCAATAGCTTTTTAATGGGAGAAAGAAGGGGCTGAGGTTCAGGGAAATAATCCCCGTATAAATTATTGAAGCGACGCACGATTTCCCGAGCGAGCTCGAGGTGGGGTAACTGATCCTCACCAACGGGAACAAATTCTCCATGATAAAGGATGATATCCGCCGTTTGAAGGACGGGATAACCCACAAATCCATGGGTTGCTATCTCCTTGCCCCTTAACTCACGTAGCTGTTCTTTGTAGGTTGGACAGCGCTCCAACCAAGCTAGAGGGGTGAGCATGGATAAATACAGACTTAACTCCGCCACTTCGGGAACACTCGATTGCTTGAAAATCACACACTTTTCTGGATTAAGCCCTGCAGCAACCCAGTCTATTATCATTTCGTTTATATCCTCTTGTAAGCCCGCAACGTCATCGTATCTCGTGGTCAGGGCGTGCCAGTCCGCCACGAAGAAAAAGCATTCATATTCATCCTGCATACGAATCCAATTGGTCAAGGTACCATGATAGTGGCCTAAATGTAATTTCCCAGTGGGGCGATAACCACTAACAACCCTGGCTACTTTCATTTCTCCTCTCTAATATAATGATTAAAAAGATTTTATTACATCCTGATCTTTATAGGATGTCTAATGCAATTCCCAGAAGTCCCCATGTACTACTTCAACATCTATTCTACAAGACCTTTCCCTTTCATCGCCAGGTAGCGCCGGGCAGGAAAAGCCCTAGAATGAGATCGATAATTGGAGTCAAAAAATAATCAAAAAGATAGCGAGGAAAGACGAACATCAAAAGAACCAGGAGTAACACCCCATACCTCTCAAGCCACCTGTAAAAAGAAAATCTACCGCTGGGGATAAATGCCGCCATTATCCTCGATCCATCCAAGGGAGGAATGGGTATTAGATTAAATACCCCCAGGGCTACATTGATTAGAACTATATAGAAAAAGATCGAATAACCGAGACCACTGGGGATAAAACCCGATTTCACCAGGAAGCTGGCAACAAAAGCGGTGATAAAATTGGCCATCGGTCCAGCCAGTCCCACGTACATCATATCCCTTTTAGGATTTTCAAAATATGCCGGGTTGACGGGTACTGGCTTTGCCCAGCCGATGTGGAATATGAGAAGCATGAGCGTTCCCAGGGGATCCAGATGGTGGATGGGATTCAAGGAAAGCCTTCCCGCATGGCGAGCGGTTGGATCGCCTAGCATTTCAGCCACTTTGCCATGAGCATATTCATGAACGGTAACGGCGATGAGCAAAGCTGGTACTACGAGTACGAGCTCCAGTAAACTTCCCAATTTCACACCTCAAAGAGTTCCGTGCTCAGATACTTCTCGCCACAGTCGGGGAAAATTACTACCAAAACACCATCATCCATCATCTCGGCCTGCCTCATTGCCTCAAACATGGCAGCTCCTGAAGACATACCCACAAAAAGTCCTTCCTCTTTGGCCAGTCGTCTTGCCGTGGCAAAAGCATCCTCATCCGTAACTTTGGCTATGTCATCTATCATCTCGCTGTTAAATATGGCAGGAATGAATCCCTCACCCAGACATTTCAATCCCTGTATCTTCGATTTGCGATAGGGCTCAACGCCGATTATTTTTACCCTGGGGTTGCTTTCCCTCAATCTTTTGCCCGCACCCATTATGGTTCCACTGGTGCCGATTCCGGCGACGAAGACATCCACCTGTCCCACCTGCTCAAGAATTTCTTTACCAGTCGTCTCGTAATGAGCCAATACATTGTTTGGATTGGCGAATTGATCGGGCATGAAATATCTTGGATCCTTGGCCAATCTTCTTGCCTCTTCATATGCTCCTGATACACCAGCTTCCCCCGGAGTCAGGATCAACTCCACACCATAAGCTCTTAAAACCTTCCTCCGTTCGATGCTCATGCTCTCGGGCATCACGATTTGAACCCTGTACCCCTTGATTCTCCCAACGATAGCCAGACCAATACCCGTATTTCCGCTTGTGGCTTCAACTATGATCTTGTCCTTGGTTAATTCGCCGGTTTCTTCCGCTTTCTCGATCATGTATTTGGCAATGCGATCTTTCACTGAACCGCCCGGATTAAAGCCCTCAAGCTTGGCATAAATCGTTACCTTGGGGTTCGGATTCATCCTATTGATCCTCACCACGGGGGTATTGCCAATCAATTCCAATACATTCCTTGCCACAGCAACCTCCTGGCAATCGATTTCAAAATCTTCACGTTTCCCCGCTTGCTCATCTACCCTTTTTATTTTCGGTGATTATATCACAAACTAAAGGTCTAGGTTGAGGTCTTTCATCGGAAATTATGATCGCCTCTTTTAAGATGGAAATCGCCTTTTGCAGCTTACTGTAGTTGTTGGCATGAATTTTGATGGTTTCTTCCTCATTTAATCCTCTGATGTATGCAGCCATAAGAAATGCAGACATCTGATAGTCCGGGATATCGCCCTCAACAAAGCCTTGAACCATGAAATCGATCTCTTCTGCATTAAGCCTTAATCCATCTCCCTTTCTAGCTATAATATCGCATGCCCTCATCATCAACTCTCCCAAACATCAATCAAAGCAAAACTCAAAGGTCTTCTCATAAAATCCTCATAAAAATTGCTTTATTCTAATATTCTTAAGAACATTGGAATATGGCAATCAGCCAGGGTTAATGATTCAAGTTAATAGTCACCATCAAGAGCTTGTATTAGCTTTTTGAGTCGAGGTTTGAACATGGCCGCTGCCAATCATCATCTAAACTGTTATCACCTACGCGGTGATAAATGGTTTTTGAGGTTATCACAGTCTTAATATCTGCTTTAAAAAGCTGGTTCCCTCAACTGGTGCCTCGAATCCTAGCAGGTCAGCTACTGTTTTGCCTACATCGGCGAAGGTTTTGCGAATCCCCAAATTTACCCCAGTTTTGATTTGTTCTCCATAGACCAAAACGGGTGCATATTCCCGAGAGTGGTCGGTACTTGGAGTGGTGGGGTCACAACCGTGATCTGCCGTAAAGATCAAAACGTCCTCCGACGTCAATGCGTCTAGAATTTCGGGGATGCGGGCATCCACCTCTTCTAACCCCTTCGCATACCCAAGGGGATTATTTCTATGACCCCAGAGCATATCGAAGTCGACTAAATTGGCGAAGATGATACCAGCCGCGATGCGGTGCATATACTCGAGGATCTTGTTTATCACATCCATATTGTTTTCGGTGTGCTGACATTCGGTTATACCTCTATATCCAAATATCTCCCCTATTTTTCCAACGGCATAAACTCTTACTCCACCATCCAAGGCGTAATCCAAAACAGTTTTGGTTGGAGGTTTAAGGGAAAAATCCTTGCGGCGATGGGTTCTCATAAAGCTCCCTGGTTCCCCCAGAAATGGGCGGGCAATCACCCGTCCCACATTATGCTTTCCCTTAAGTATCTCCCGAGCCACCTCGCACATATCATAAAGCTCAGGTACAGGTATAACTTCCTCATGGGCGGCGATTTGAAAGACGCTGTCCGCAGAAGTATAAACGATGGGGTAGCCGGTACGCAAGTGCTCCTCACCCAACTTTTTTATTATCTCCGTCCCAGAAGCCGGTTTATTACCCAGTATCCTCCGCCCAATCCTTCGCTGAAATTCCTCAATGATTTCGGGGGGAAAACCTCGGGGATACGTGGGAAAGGGTTTGGGCAGGTACAATCCCATGAGTTCCCAATGGCCCGTGGTGGTATCCTTTCCCGCGGATCTTTCGATCATCTTGCCATAGGATGCCAGTGGATTTTCCGAAGGGGGAACACCCTCAACGGGGATGATATTCCCGATTCCAAATCCTTGAAACCACGGAAGATGCAGACCCCAAACCGCCCTGGCAGTATTTCCCAAGGTGTTACTCCCCTCATCCCCATATCTGTGGGCATCGGGAAGTTCCCCCACTCCCACGCTATCGAGAATGGTTATGATGACTCTTTCGATTCGTACCAAACTTTTTTCCCTTTTAACTGCTACATTATCTGGCACGCGGGTGAGTCTCAAGGTAAATCTCCTTTAAATCCTGGCGGGTAAGACTGGTATAGATTTGAGTGGTGGAGATGAAGGCATGCCCCAACATCTCCTGTACGGCTCGAAGGTCCGCGCCCGCCTCAAGGAGATGGGTAGCAAAGGAATGTCTCAGCGTATGAGGGTGAATATTCTTCAGACCAACTTGAACCGCATATTTCTTGAGGATGTTCCAACATCCTTGACGAGTGAGGCGCCTTCCGCGAGCATTCACGAATAACGCAGGTATACGAAATACTTTGACTAATTTAGGTCGCCCCTGCCTCACATAGTTTGATAAAGCTTCGAGGGCGTAAGTTCCCAAGGGGACTATTCTTTCCTTCGAGCCCTTCCCCATACATCTTACACACCCCTCTTTGAAATCCACATCATCGAGATCCATGGCCACCAGTTCAGAAACTCTTACCCCCGAAGCGTACAAAACCTCCAAAATTGCTTTGTCCCTAAGCTTAAGCGGATCTTGACCTTTGGGCTGAGTGAGCAACATTTCTACCTCCTCAACGGAGAGAACGAAGGGAAGCTTCTTGGAAGTTTTTGGAAATCTAAGATCAAGGGTGGGGAAGTTCTCCGTTAACCCCTCTCGAACCAAAAATTTATGGAAGGTTTTAATGGCAGCGACCTTTCGAGAAATACTTGAAGGTGATAATTCTTCCTTGAGGGTGGCCAGAAAATTTATGATATCCGTACGGGATATCTCGTCGGGGGAAGAAATCCCCTTGTCACGAAGGAAGCCCATATAACCATAAAGATCCCGTTCATATGCTTGGAGGGTGTTTTGGGCTAAACCCTTTTCCACGCTGAGGTAATTGAGGTATTCGCGTATTAATTCTTCCATTACTGCATCCTTGAGTAGCAAAGTCCTTGGTTATGACCGCAAATGCTTCTCAGCAAGAGAAAGACCGATGATCGTTTTGCCATCCCTTATTTCCCCCGAGGAAATCATATCCAATGCATTTCGTAGCGGTATTTTGACCACTTTCATTTCCAGCTCCTCCCCTCCTTCAGGCTGCACGGAACCCTCCTCCAAATCCGTAGCCAAATAAAGGTGGAAGAACTCATCGCTATAGCCAGGGGTCGTGTAAAACTGGGCGAGTTTAATCATCCGCCCACACTTATTCCCCGTTTCCTCCCTCAATTCTCTGATGGCACACTGGAGAGGATCTTCACAACCACTCAATTTACCAGCGGGTATCTCCAAAAGGAAATCTCCTATGGGATGGCGATACTGCTTGACCAGAATAACCTCATTCTGCTCATTCAAGGGAACTATACCCACTGCGCCCTTGTGCTTTACCACCTCTCTCTCACAAACGGATCCATGGGGTAATCTCACTTGATCCACAATTAAGGTTAAAATTTTGCCCTTGAATTTGACCTCCGATTTTATAACCCTATACCTGGTACGATCCACGCTTTTCCTCCCCCATATAAAATAATCTATTATAGGCTAGACATAAATGCCTGAGGTAGACGAAGCTCTTTTTACTACAACAACGGCGTTATCTCAAATTACTGTAGTTTGGCAAAAAATTAGCTAAAAGGAACAAAACCACTGATGTGGAAAACCTCCAGAAAGTGAAAAGTGAATATTGATAGCAAACAACAATCCACCTTCTGGAGGCAGCTTCCATGATAGCAAAAATCGCAGGACCATCAAAGCATTTACTGGAATTCCTTTTAGCTCTCAATCTTAGACTCACCAAGCCTCAATTTAGACATTTAAGAGAGGTAGTGGATGCATTGATAGTTTGCGAAGCACCCAAAACCTTAACACAATTGAATCGACAGTTAATGGAAAAAAGAGACCCTTATGCATTAGCCGACTTCTTCACTTATAGCCCTTGGGACTGTGAGGATGTCCAATCAAAGATCAAAAAGTCCTTGATAGATTCCGCTTTAAAGGATAATTCCTCTGAATCCAAGGTCATCCTGATCTCAATTGATGATTCCATGACCAAAAAACCGAAGACAAGCAAGCATTTTGAACCAGTTGATTTTCACTTCAACCACACAGAAGGGCTCTCGTCTTTTGGGCTTTCCTTTCTAACCATGCATGTTAAGATCGGCAAGCACTCCTACCTCATTGACCTGAGGCCATACTTGAAAGAAAGGACGGTTCGCAAGTTAAACAGGAAGCGTCCCAAAGAGAAAAGAGTAAAGTTTAGGACCAAATATTCTTTAGCCAAAGAGATGCTTGCTGATTTAGAACCACTCCTCCCCAAGGACAATCAGATCTATGTTCTCTTCGATAGCTGGTATGCCTCAGCTAAGTTGATCAAATTCTGTTTCCGCAAAGGTTTTAATGTCATCTGCAGGATCAAACATAACCGAAAGATTAACGGTAAGAGGGTCTCATCTTATGCCAAGCGCTTAAGGAACAAGAGCTTTAACAAAGTGATGTTGAGCTCCGCTACCCACCTCACATCCACTTTTAAGGGCTTCATAAACGATTTCGGTGAGGAGGTTAAGGTGATCATCTCAAAAAGGCACCCCCGGGATAGATACCCGGAGTACTTCTTGTCGACAGATACCTCCCTTAAAGCAAAAGAAGTGCTGAATTACTATGAGAGGCGCTGGCAAGTAGAGATCGACCATCTTTACCTTAAGACTCGGTTGGGTTTGGGAGACTTCAGGCTAAGAACGGTTGAGGGCATCACCAAATACCTAACCCTTTGTCTTCTAGCCTTAGCTTATCTTCAGCATCGTTTGGTTAAGGACGCTCGACTCAAAAACATCTCTCAAGTAATCTTCAAACATCGCCAGGAACACTTCCAGCTGTTTCTAAAAGAGGTCTGCAAGATGACTCTTGAAAAAGTTCTCTTGAACCAGCACTTGAAAGATTTATGCCAAAGGCAGCGTGATATTCATTTGTGAATGAGCAATTAAATTTGCCAAACTATAGTCAAATTAAATTCTAATTTCCAAATACTAAGAATTTAGAATTTCGGATTTAGGATTTGGACTTAAAGGTTGTCAAACTACTTTCTGAAATTATGTCTAGGGTATAGTTTATTTTAACAAGCTAAGGGCGTATATGCCAGCAGCTCCCGCAGCCTGAAAGAATTCAGGTTCCTCTTCAATGCCACGACCCATGGTGGTCACATCATCAAAACCAAACCTTTTCAAGGCTTCAAGGGTCACACCATTTTCGATTATTTCGATCCGGTGTTTGGAAGCTATACCGGATTCCTTGAGTTTATGCAAAACCATTTCCATTTTTCCCCGAGACATTCTGGGCAGAGTAACCACACAGGAAACGAGTGCTCCCTTGGAAAGGGCGGTGATGGTGTGGTGGCTTACCCCAATATGGCGAGCTCGCTTATCCTTAAAACCGATTCGAGGAATGGCGATAGGACATCCATTAAGAGAGGCAACGGCATTTATGATTTGTCCCTGCTCCATAGCGCTGAATCCCATGTGGGTATCAGTTCCCACGGTACCCGGTCCCATTATCACCACTGTGATATCGGTTTGGATGACTACTCTACACGCAATCAGACCACTGAAGATATTAACGGCCTCAAGATCTCCACCAAAGGCGTGACCTATGGTTACCGTTGCATCCAACAATTTTAAACTTTTCAGTTTATGAACCAAATTACTGAAGGCGATGGGTAACGCGGCTCCATCGGTCATGATATATGCCATCTTCGCCTTACCGTTAATCGCCTTCACCGTTGTCACCACTGCCGGAAGCTGACTATGGAGAGTTCCCACGATAACGGGCATTCCCTCTAAGTTCATGCTTTCCCTCATCAACTGGTGAAAGGGGCTTTCCTGTTCCTCCACGGATAGACATCTGAGCTGGAGAGGCGTATATCTGAGCTTCATTATATGCCCGGGGTGTTGGAGAGAAGTTGATCTATGGCCATAATTCCACAGCACGAAGTGTTTCCCGCCCGTACCCAACTCCAACTCCACAGCTGTGGTGTTAAGAACCACTTTGTCGCCGGGTTTGATATCGCCCGTTAATTGATCATAGTTTATAGCCCTCGAAATCTCACCTTCAAGTTCAACCTTAACTTCTGTGAGATCATTCCTTCGATTTATGACCTCTAAGACCTTAGCTTCCTTGAAGCTGATGGTTCCCAACTTACCTTCATCCCCACACAGTTTTCTATCCTCTACCCTCGACTTACCAATCTCACTATTTCTAGGATCATGTTTGCTGCAACTTCCAAATCTGCGATGGTAATCTGCTCACTCGTCGAATGAACGTTCACCGCTCCCACACTTAAATTGACAGTGGGAATACCCGCTTTGTTGAAGATATTGGCGTCGCTGCCACCACCCGTGGCGATGAGTTTTGGCTCAATGCCCACAGCTCGTGCAGCATCCACAGCAATTTTTATAACCTGATCCTCACCACTCAAAGCGAAACCATCGTAAACCCGATTTACCTCAAGATCCAATTTAGCTCCCACGGTTGTGCTCCCCTTAACAAGACAACTTTTCATGTGCCTCACTTGAGTTTTGAGCTTCTTGAGGGAAAGACTCCGAGCTTCACCTTCGATTGAGGTTTCTTCTGGTACAATATTAGCTGCTAAGCCTCCCTTTATAACTCCAATGTTAGCCGTGGTTTCACCATCGATCCTTCCAAGATCCATCTTAGAGATGGCGATGGCCGCCGCCTGAATAGCATTTATTCCCCGTTCGGGACATATCCCGGCATGAGCGGACTTGCCCCTGAATAAAGCCTTAATGGAATCCTGGAAAGGTGCACGGGTTACGATTCTTCCCGGAGGTCCTTCGCAATCCAGGATATAGCCAAACTTGGCTTTAAATCGAGAGAGATCAAGATTCTTGGAGCCAAAGAGTCCTTTTTCTTCAGCGATGGTGAACACGACCTCGATATCCCCATGGGATAATCCAACGGCTTTAAGGACATAGAGCAGTTCAAGAATGATGGCCACACCCGCTTTATCATCGGCGCCAAGGATGGTATCACCTTTGCTGCGGATGATTCCATCCTTTATCTGAGGTTCGATGCCTATACCCGGCTCGACGGTATCCAAATGAGCATTAAATAAAAGGGTGGGAGCCGTGGTATTACCGGGAAGATGCGCTATTACATTTCCGGTATCGCTCCCAACTCTTTCGCCCGCATCATCGATGCAGACATCGATATCTAATTTACCCAGTTTGTTTACAATATATTCAGCTACTCTCCTCTCATAGAATGTAAGACTGTCGACTTTTATTAGTTCCGAAAAAGTCTCAACCAACCTCGATGTATTTATCATTTTTCCTCGCTATTTCAATCCTACCTTCCGGCAGGCGGGCTTGCGCCTCCTCCGCTTTTGATATTGCAAAGCCGCTCCGATGAAATCCTTGAATAGAGGATGAGGTCTATCGGGTCTGGATTTAAACTCCGGATGGAATTGGGTGCTCACGAACCATGGATGATCCGATAATTCGATGATTTCCACCAATTTCTCATCCGGAGAAAGACCGCTGAAAACCATGCCCCTATCGGAAAGCTTTTGTCTATACCGGTTATTCACCTCATAGCGATGTCTATGTCGCTCGAAAACGAGATCACTTTCATAGGCAGCATGGGCTTTAGTACCCGGGACAAGGGTACAGGGATAGGCTCCAAGTCGCATTGTCCCTCCCATCTCCCTTATCTCCTTTTGCTTCGGGAGTAGATCAATTACCGGATGGGGCGTATTCGGATCGAACTCCGAACTATTGGCGTCCTTCAGTTCCGAGACATTGCGGGCGAACTCCACCACCGCGCATTGCAAACCCAGACATATCCCCAAGAAGGGGATTTTATTTTCCCGGGCGAATGTTACGGCACGGATCTTCCCCTCTATTCCACGAACACCAAAGCCTCCCGGCACCAAAATTCCGTCGATTTGAGAAAGCCTTCTCTCAACCTCCGCCGGGCTCAAAGTCTCCGCATCCACCCATTGCAGATCGATTTCCCTCTCGCGATAGAATCCCGCATGTCTCAAGGCTTCGACCACGCTCAAATAGGCATCGGGGAGTTGTACGTACTTCCCGACCAAAGCGATTTTAACTTTCTCACGGATATTTTGAACTCTCTCAATCAGCCTCTCCCACTCGGAGAGATCCGCCTCCCCACAATCGAGCTCCAAGTGTCCGACGACGATATCGTCCAATCCTTCCCGATGAAGAATGAGTGGAATCTCATAAATATTATCCAGATCGATGGCGGAGATGACGGCATGAGGATCGACATCGCAAAAGAGAGCGATCTTGCGCTTAAGAGCATCGCTCAAAGGGCGGTCCGAGCGACAGACTATGATGTCCGGTTGAATTCCTATGCTCCTCAATTCCTTCACACTATGCTGGGTAGGTTTGGTCTTAAGCTCAGCGGGAGCGCGGAGATATGGGATGAGGGTCACGTGGATGTAGAGAACATTTTCCTTCCCCACATCTTTTCTGAACTGCCTAATCGCCTCCAAGAAGGGTAAACCCTCGATGTCTCCCACGGTTCCACCCACTTCGGTGATCACGATGTCCGGCTGATTCTCGCCGGCCATTTTCAAGATTCGTTCCTTTATCTCATTGGTGACGTGAGGGATGACCTGAACGGTTCCTCCAAGAAAATCTCCCCTGCGCTCCTTGGTCACGATGGACCAGTAAATTGTACCCGCGGTGACATTACTATCCCGGTTCAGATTCTCATCTATGAAGCGCTCGTAATGTCCAAGATCAAGATCCGTTTCGGTCCCATCCTCAGTCACGTAGACTTCTCCATGCTGGAAAGGACTCATGGTCCCAGGGTCCACATTCAGATAAGGATCGAGCTTTTGAATGGTCACTTTAAGTCCCCTACATTTTAATAGCCTTCCCAAAGAAGCACAGGTGATGCCCTTTCCCAGCGAAGAAACCACGCCTCCGGTGACGAATATATATTTTGCCACACAAACCCTCTCCTTTAATCCAGTCGATGATCACGATTTCATAGTTAAATTCTACCAATTACTGCCGGTTACCACTAGTTACTCCCTACTTCCTGCGTCCCCATTCATCCATCCTCCTTAGAGCGGGTACCCTTAAAATAAAAGCGGAAATTGAATGCCTCTCCGCATAAATTTGAATCGTTATGAGCATGGCCAGGATGACGAGATTTATAAATCCCTGAAAATTAGCGATAAAGGAAAGACCGATGAGGGCTCCCAGAATATTCGATCCCACATCGCCCAACATGCACCGCTCGATGAGATCGGCTCGAAACAAAATCAAAATCGGTCCTACAAAAATCCCCCCAAGTTTCCAAATCGGACTGCGAAGGGTGAATAAAAAGATCGCCAAACTTAATATTAAAAAAACTTTAATTGCTCGTCCAGGTCTTACATCGAGAAGGTTGAATGTATTCATGCACAGAGCCAATAAAATTGCATTAACGATGAGAAAAAATGAGTTTTCCGAAAAAATGCTGGCCACAAAGAGGGAAAGCAGTCCCCCTCCCAAAGCCTTGAGGGCACCCGTGGTCAAATGACCCCTTGCAAGTTCTCTGAAATGTCCTTTGAATCCACCCTGAGCCCTGGTTCCAAAGAGATCATCCAAAATTCCCAGAAAGCCCATCCCTAAAACTAGGGCGGTCAGGGGGAACAGCCATCTTTCAAAAAACAAAAGCTCTTGTGGAAATAAAACCGAGGTTATACCAAGGATGGCTATGAAATTGATTATTAACAAAAGACCTCCGCAGTTTGGTATCTTCCGTCCCCGATAATTCTCCCGCAAACAGCTTAAGGAAAGGAGAGAAAGGAGAAGGGGGAAAATCACCGCACTCACCATGAGTGATGTCAACAAGAACCAAAGAAACAATGAATTCACCTCCCTGGCCAGGCAGGCCCTGGCCGGGCAGGCAGGCGAGACAAAACTGACCTTAGAACGTGATAAAATTGACGACCCCTATGTACAAACCCTCCGATATCCCTTCCCGTTTCAGCATGGGACATGGTCGTGGGTATCTCCACGACTTTAAAGCCCAATCGAATGGTATCGATGGTAAGACCAACTTCAACCCCGAAACCGGGGTCAAATTTCCTCACCCTCTCCACAACCTCGCGGGTCAGTGCCCGTTGACCACATAATGGTTCGGACACAACCCTTCCTGTGCACCGTTTAATCCCCCAACGAGCAAATTTCTTGACCAACCCAAATCCCCCTTTAAGGCTTGGCTCGGGAAAATCGGCGATTGTCATATCCGCCTCTCCTCTGAGGACGGGTTGTAAAAGCTTCTCCACCTCAATGGCGGCATCCGCCAAATCTCCATCGACCAAGAGTAAAACATCGTAATCCAATCCCCTAAGAGCTAGGTTCAAAGCTCCGCCCTTTCCAAGATTCCTTCCAGTGCGGATTACGCTCGCCCCCGCCTTCTGAGCCTCAAGTCCAGTATCATCCCTCGATCCATCATCTATTACGATTATTTCATCGATGAGCGGTATTCGCTTCAAAGCGGCAACGGTTTTGCCGATTCTCTTGGATTCATTGAAAGCGGGCACTAAAACTACAGTCCTTTTCCTCAACACTTCTCCTTAATATCGTGAACTAAGGGGGTAAAAGCCTCTCAGCCGTGGACTTAATGCCAAAATTTCCAGCCTTTCCTTGAAGTACAAGGATCAAAGCCACTCGCCCGGGGATGGTATCTACATTGTCAACGCTGGTTATACCAGCATTTTTATAAGCTGGAATGGATGAAACTTTTGCATCGGTGGTTTCCACCCCGACCACAAAAATTTCGAGTTTTTTGAATTGTTCGATCAAAAGTGAATCTACATTGGAAATTTCGGATTTCTTCTGACTTTCTCCAAAGAGGACGACGTTCTCCACGGGAAGATTGAGTTCTCCACTTATTCTTATCAACCCCAAATTCGCTAACTCCGTTAGGAAAACGGAATCCGATGTTGTAACGAGCTCCATCGCCAGCTTTTCAACGACTTTTTTCTCCAGTTCCGATCTCGATAGCTTTTCCTCCGGAAAAAATGTGCTCAGTTTACCTCGGATATCAGAGCGCTTCGATCCAAAATCGGGGTGGAGGATTAAAAGAATGAAGCTTTTGGCATTAGCTTGATCCAAGGCTTCCTTCACTCCCCTTTGAACCTCTTCGGAGACCTTCGAGGTCACAATGATGGTTATTCTTTTCCCCTCCAATCGCCCCTCCACAATATGGGGGAAAATTTCCCCTTGGAATTCTTCATTCCTTTTGAGTTCTCTTCCAAGCAAACGATTTTCCCCTCTGAGCTCATTGATATCCCTTTTTACGCTTTCCACCAGAGCTTTTTGCTGCTCAACCAAGATACCTTTATCCACAATTACCGTTCCCAACAGAATTCCAACGCCCAATGCGAGGAAAACCGCAACCAAAGAGGCTATATGATATCTCATGTCAAACATCGTGCTTCTCCTTAAATCCCAAAAATTAAGCGCAGTTTGTAAGCAAGCAGAGTAAGAAGTTGCCTGATGAGGGGTGAAGCTGCGACGATTGCGATGACAGTGACAAAAGCAGCCAAGAATATGAGTAATAAATAGGAAAATTTGACTCTACTGCGGTAAAGCTTATTCACACCTTTAGCATCAACCAATATACCTCCCACTTTAAGCCGCACTAAAAAGGTGCTGGCCATTCCCTCTCGACCTTTATCCAAAAATTCGATGAGATTGGCGTGTGTTCCCACGGCTACTATTAATTCCGCCCCCTTCTCATAAGCCAAAAGCAAGGCTACATCCTCGCTTATTCCAGAGGCTCTAAAAATTATGGGAGAAAGACCCAAATTCTTTAAGCGAGAAAGCCCAGGTGCTCGGCCATCCGAATAAGCGTGGACTATCAGCTCGGCACCGGAGAGCAAAGCCTCATCGCTTACGCTGTCCATATCTCCAATGATTATATCAGGTTTATAACCCTCGTCTATCAGGGCATCGGCTCCTCCATCGACACCAATCAAGACGGGTTTGATTTCACGGATATAAGAACTCAATGCCTTCAGATCGGACTTATAATCATAGCCTCTGACTACCACCAGAGCATGGCGCCCATTGAAATCGACGGAAGTTATGGGTAAATTCACTCCTTCTAAAAGTAGAGCCTTTTCCTTTTGCATATAATAAAGGGTATTAGTGACAAATTTCTCGATTTCGGTGCTCAAACCTTCCTTGGCCTTTTCTATTTGCCGTTGAATGGTGGGAATCGTGAGGACTTCGCCACTGGCAATGGGCTCACCGCGTAAGAAAATTTTACCTTCCCGGATGACGAGCCTTTCACCCTCCTTGACCCTCTTAAAAATTTCGTCACCCACATTATCTATTAGATATACACCCGCCGAGCACAGGAGCAGGGGTCCTATATTTGGATAACGTCCAGTACTAAAAGAGCTTGCATTAATGACCGCCCCCGGTTTAATCTCGATTAGAGCTTCCGCGGTTACTCTATCCAAATCTCCGTGGTCTATTACCGCAATTTCCCTTGGCTTCAAACGCTTGACCAGGTTCTTTGTCTTTCTATCCAGACGAACCCTTCCCTCAAAATACATATATTACCTCACAATATCCCACAGATATTTTACTCCTAAAGATTAGATGTATTATTAACAAAATGGTTAACACTATGGTCGGGTGAAGTGCTCCGAAAACACGCGGTCGGCCTGGTTTCAGTTTAACCAAAGTCATCTCCGGCCGCCGCTCGGGTCTCGCCTCGCTACAAAACTTTGAGTATATTCAGAACCTTTCATAGGCGAGGCTCCGACACTTTCTTAACACTTACCCCTCCCTCGAATGTATAAAATGCAAACCTAACTCGTTAATAGTCCAGTTAAGGAAAGAAGGTTAAACATTCCCATGATAAAATTGAGAGGGCGAAATTCAAAATGCAGCAGTGCGGTATCCGTTGCTTAGAAGGATTCCCAGATTGCAAGTTTCTCTTTTAAAAGGGTATAGAAGTTTCGCCCATTGAGCTTCACCAAGCTAATGGAAGAGGCCGAGGTAGAAACCCTCACAAAGTCAAAGGGTTTTCCCTCAAAAATGATCATCCCATCTGCGCTCACCGTGACCCTCAATTGCTCACTCTTAGAACACACTTTTATCTCGTCCGTGTCGTTCAAGATCACAGTCCTGTTAAAGAGGGAATGTGGGCAAACCGGTGTCATAAGAATAAGTCTCGTATCGGGAGAAACGAGTGGTCCTCCCACCGAAAGGGAATAGGCCGTTGAGCCCGTGGGGGTTGCAAAAATGAGACCATCGGAAGCATATCTACCGAAAAACTCGTCGTTGATGTAAACGTCGAATTCCAGCAGTCTTTGCCGCACTCCTCTCCCAACAACTATTTCATTTAGGGCCATATGCTTGGCTAAACTTTTTCGCCCCTGAACGACTTCACAATCGAGCATCATCCTCTTCTGCAAACTAAAATCTTTATTCATTATCCTGGTGAGTGCGGGATATAAATCTTTGACCTCTATTTCGGAAAGGAAACCAAATTTACCCAAATTGACCCCGAGAATCGGTATATCACTGCCCCGAAGCAATCTCACAGCTCTTAAGATTGTGCCATCCCCACCGAGAACGATGACCAATTCAATGTCCTCGGCGATCTTCTCCTCGGGATAGCCTAAATCTGGACGATTTAAGGTTAAAGCTTCATCTTCGGGTATCTTTACCTTAATATTCCGTTCACAGAGCCAATTTACGACATCCCGTGTGATGGAGGCAACCTCTGTTTTTCCAAGATGAGCCACGATGGCCACGGCTTTCATGATAATCCCCTACGATTCTGAAATACATTTAATATTTCCCAAAATCTCTATAAGGATCTTTGGGCCTCCTCTACAATGCTCTTGACCCTTTTCAATATATGGGGTTCTTCCGTTTTCCTTTCACCATCCAAGACTAAGTGCATGAGGAATTCGATATTTCCCTCCGCTCCTCGAAGAGGAGAAAAGATAAGATCTTTGACCTCAAACCCTTCGCCTTCGAAATATCTCCAGAGATCTACGAGGACCCTTTCATGCACCTTGGGATCCTTTACGATTCCCCCCTTGCCCACGAATTCTCGGCCAGCCTCAAATTGTGGCTTAATTAGAACCACCAATTTCGCCTTGGGCTTCAGGAGCTTAATCAAATTCGCGGTTATCTTCTTTACGGAAATAAAGGATAGATCGACCGTGGCAATATCGGCTAAGGCGGGTATTTTATCCGGTGTCAGGTATCGAATATTGGTCCGCTCTAAGAGATAAACCCTAGGATCTTGGCGGAGACGCCAAGCTATTTGCCCATAACCTACATCCACAGCAATCACTCGTTTTGCCCCATGTTGGAGTAAGCAATCCGTGAATCCCCCCGTTGAAACCCCAACATCCAAAGCTATTTGCCCCTCCACATCTATTTTAAACTCATCGAGAGCCCTTTTGAGCTTAACCCCACCCCGGGAGACAAAGGGAGTTTCCTCCCCTTTTATGCTAATAATGCTCTTGGGATCGATTAGAGTCCCCGCCTTGTGCACAACTTTATTATCCACGAGGACTCCTCCCTCCAAAATAGCAGCTTGTGCTCGCTCCCTGCTGGAGAAAAATCCCCTGTTGACCAAAACCACATCCACGCGCTCTCTCCTGCCCATGAACCCTCCATATTTCACAGTTTAAGCAACTAGCTTGGAAGCTCGGTAATCCGAGAGCTAACTTCTTCAACGTCGCGATCGAACTTCTCCACCAGTTTATCGAGCTTCTTAAGTCCATCCTCTACGGTTGATGCGACCCCTGGCGCATCGAGATTCAAAGAGGATAAGAGATCATCAATGGACCCGTGGGTTATAAACTCGTCCGGGAGACCCAACTTAAGCAAGGGGAGAGAAATACCCCTATCATTTAAAACTTCCAATACGCCACTGCCGAAGCCGCCTATCGAGGAATTTTCCTCCAGAGTTACGGTAAGATCATGATTTGGACATATCGTGTAAATCAACCTTACATCGAGAGGTTTGACGAACCTTGCATTCACAACGGTGCACGAAATTCCCTTTCCTTCCAGAATCTCCGCAGCTTTTAAGGCTATATTTACCATCCTCCCAATGGCCAGAAAACATACATTTTTGCCCTCTTTTAGGATCTCTCCCTCGCCTATTTTGAGCATATTAAAATTCTTGGAGCGTTTCACACCCAAGGCAGAACCCCTGGGATATCTCACAGCCACTGGGCTTTCAATGTTAATGGCAGTATACAGCATATGGCATAGCTCGTCTTCATCCTTCGGAGCCATGACCACCATATTGGGAATATGTCTTAAGTAAGTGAGATCAAATGCACCATGATGAGTGGGACCATCCTCTCCCACAAGTCCAGCTCGGTCTATGGCGAAAACAACGTGTAAGTCCTGTAGGCATATATCTTGGATGATTTGATCGTAGGCTCTCTCCAAAAAGGTTGAATATATTGCGACCACGGGAAGCAATCCACCCAGACTTAGACCCGCTGCAAAGGTGACCGCATGCTGTTCAGCAATGCCTACATCAAAGAAGCGGTCCGGAAAAGCATCCGCGAATTTATCCAGACCCGTGCCGCTGGGCATGGCCGCGGTTATTGCTACTATCTGTTGATTCTCCTTCGCCAGCTCCACCAAGGTATCGCCAAATATTTCAGTATACGATGGAAACCTGCTCTTCTTCTTGGGTTCCCCCGTCTCGATTACAAAGGGCGCTGTTCCATGAAACTTATCCGGATTTCTTTCGGCTGGTGGATAACCACGTCCCTTCCTGGTCAAAATGTGGATGAGCACTGGTCCACTGATTTCCTTGGCCAGTCGAATGTTTTGCTCCACGGATTCAATGTTATGACCATCGATTGGTCCCACATATTTTATTCCCAGTTCTTCAAAGATCATGCCAGGTACCAGTAGGTGCTTGAGACTCTCCTTTATGTGACCCCCAATTGTATACATCATTTCGCCGACGGCGGGTATCCTCTTTATTCTTTGCTCGATTTCCTCCTTTATCCTGTTATAGGCGGGGTCAAGGCGAATTCGACTGAGGTAGGAAGACATGGCTCCAACATTATTGGCTATGGACATCTCATTATCGTTCAATATCACCATCAATTTCGTCCTTAGATGACCGGCTTGATTCAGAGCTTCATAGGCCATCCCCCCGGTGAGAGAACCATCCCCAATGACGGCAACGATGGTTTCACCGGTGCCCCTTTTGTCCCTGGCCTCGGCCAAGCCCAAGGCTATACTTATAGAATTGCTAGCATGACCAGTATCGAAGACATCGTGCTCGCTCTCCGACCTCTTGGGAAAGCCACCTAGGCCACCGTATTGACGGATGGTGTCAAATTGATCCTTTCGCCCGGTGAGCAACTTGTGAACATAGGATTGATGTCCCACGTCCCAGACGATTTTATCCTTCGGGCTGTCCAGAGCACGGTGTAATCCTATGGTCAGCTCGACTACCCCAAGATTGGGGCCGAGGTGCCCACCGGTCTTTGAAACGGTGGAGATAATTTTCTGACGAATTTCTTGAGCTAAAATTCGTAATTCGTCAGGTAAAAGATTTTTCAAATCAACTGGAGAATGGATTTTATCTAGAATTTTCGAACTCACTTTGAACGCCCCTTAAATTCAGTTGATAGCCATAGTCAATGGTAATAATCTTTTCTTTTTAAACTATCTAATATATTGATGGCGTTATGACTCTCTTTCACGAACAAATTCTGCAAGATTCGCCAAAGCCCGAGTATCTTTATCCCTCAATCTGGTCAAAGCTTCTTTTGCTTTATCCGTTTCTTCTCGTGCCAATTCCCTGGATCTCTCCAAGCCAAAAGCCGCAGGAAATGTTGGCTTTAATTGCTCTCGATCGGAACCAATTTTTTTCCCCAAAAGAACCGTCTCTCCAACTACATCGAGAATATCATCGGTGATTTGAAAGGCTAGACCAAGATGGTGTGCATACTCAGTGATAATCGCCAATTCTTCTTCGGAGGCACCGGCCAAGATGGCACCGACTCTGGCTGCAGCCTTTATAAGCTCACCGGTTTTGTGGGTATGAATGAAATTCAAGGTGGCGAAATCAACTCGTCTCCCTGAGGAGAGAACATCCATAACTTGTCCTCCAACCATTCCCCGAGCACCAGAAGCCGATGCCAACTCCCCGATAACCCTAATGATCTTGAGAGGATCATCGGTTTGTTGTTTGGCGGAAACAAGATAAAAAGCTTCAGCAAAAAGGGCGTCTCCAGCTAAAATTGCAATATCCTCACCAAATAAAACATGGCAGGTTGGCTGGCCTCGTCGAAGATCATCATTATCTATCGCCGGTAAATCGTCGTGTATCAGGGAGTAAGTGTGGATATATTCAATGGCACAAGCTGTGGGAAGAACTCCTTCGGGTGCACATTCAAAAGTCTCGGCACTGAGGAGGGTGAGTACTGGCCTAAAGCGCTTACCACCTGAAAAAAGACTATGCCTCATGGCCTTATAAATCACTTGGGGATAATTATCCTCCGAAGGGAAAAAGCGGTGTAAGGCATCCTCAACCAGCAACCGTTTTTCCTCAGGATAGATTGCTCTCACTCTTATGCTCCTCCAACCCCTCTTCGAACCAGCGGGTGTTATCAACCTTTTCGGTACATATATTGGCCAAACGAATTCCCTCTTCCAGCAGATCCAGCGATTCCTCTAAACTTGCTTCCTTTCTCTGCACCAAACTTACGATTTTTCGAAGACGATTTAAAGCTTCTTCAAATGTAAGTTCTTCACTACGAGTCATGAGTCCCTCCTTGCTGTAACTATTCTTACCACTCTGGTTAAAGATATTTCTCGATTTTTATTGCATCTTAATCCGAATCCACCACCTCAATTCTTCTTCCAATTATAAAACATAATCTTTTGATCACAAATTAGTTCGAGAGAGATCAGGATTCGCTTCCACTGCAGGATTTTTGGAGATCGAGAGCAATTCGACCCAAAATGCCATTCACAAACTTACCCGAATCTTCGGTGCCATAGGCCTTGGCCAATTCAACCGCCTCGTTGATGGAAACGCTGAAGGGTATATCGCTTTCATAGATCATCTCGTAAATGCCCATTCGGATGATATTTCTATCCACGGGGGGCATCCTCTCCAATGCCCAATTATCCGCATAGCCTTCTATCATTTCATCTATATGCTTTTGGTGCTTGGCAACGCCCTCGATTATCCTCAAAGAAAATTCGGAAAGGGGTTTCTCCCCAGCTAAAGCTCTATTCTTAATTATCTCGCATAGAGAGCTACCAGTAATTTCCCTTTGATAGAGAACTTCTAAAGCCATTCTTCGAGCTTTTCGCCTCTCAAGCATTTTAATACCCCGAGGGCAAATCCCACTTTTAATAAGAAATAATCCATCACCGATTTAAAATCCGTCTCGAAATGAAATCGGTGTAAATCTCCCCTTTTCTGAAAAATTCATCTTCCACGACCTTTAAATGGAAGGATATGGTGGTCTCCAGGCCGACAATGATGAACTCATTCAAAGCCCTTCGCGCCCTTAGGATCGCCTCATCGCGAGTTTCGCCCCATACGATGAGCTTGGCCAAGAGCGAATCGTAATGTGATGGGATGACATATCCGGAATAGAGATGGCTGTCAACCCTGACCCCGGGGCCCCCAGGCGGATTGAAGAGTTTGATCTTCCCCGCTCGGGGTAGAAAACCTTCCTCTGGATCTTCAGCATTTATCCTGAACTCGATGGCATGTCCGTAAAGCTTAATATAAGATTGAGAATGGGCCAGCCGCTCCCCAGCCGCTAAACGAATCTGCTCTTTAACGATATCTACTCCGGTCACCATTTCAGTTACCGGATGTTCAACCTGAATCCTGGTATTCATCTCCATGAAATAGTAATTTCCCTCTTCATCAACCAAAAATTCAACGGTTCCAGCATTCACATAATTGGCCGCTTTAGCCGCAGCCACGGCGGCTTTCCCCATCTCCTCTCTTTCCTCACGGTTAAGAATCGGCGAAGGTGATTCCTCAATGAGCTTCTGATAGCGCCTTTGGATGGAGCAGTCTCTTTCACCCAGATGAATCACATTTCCGTACTTATCTGCTAAGATTTGGAATTCAATATGGCGGGGTTGTTCAATGTATTTTTCAAGATAAATATCGGAATTACCAAAAGCCGTTCCGGCCTCCGACGATGCCGTTTGAAGTAACCTCTTCAAATCACCCTCATTGTAAGCTATTCTCATTCCCCGACCCCCTCCACCAGCCGCGGCTTTGATAATCACGGGATAGGATATCTCCTCGGCACAGGCCAAGGCTTCCTCCTCACTTCCAACAATCCCATTACTCCCGGGGATAACAGGAACCCCCGCTTCCTTCACTAGCCTTTTAGCCTCGATCTTATTGCCCATAGCAGAGATGGCTTTAGAAGAGGGACCGATGAATGTAATACCGCACGACTCGCAAACTTCAGCAAATTGGGGATTTTCGGCGAGGAAGCCATAGCCAGCATGGATGGCATCGGCACCGGTAACCTCGGCGGTGCTGATGATACCCGGTATATTCAAATAGCTTTTACCGCTGTCCGGTGGACCAATGCAAACGGCCTCATCTGCAAGCTTCGTATGAAGAGAATCCGCATCCGCTTCGGAATATACCGCCACTGTGGGGATATCGAGCTCCCTACACGCTCTTATAATCCTCAATGCGATCTCGCCTCGATTAGCGATGAGTACCTTCTTGAACACTTCATCCTCTCCTTATCCCTCAATGCTGGTCGCCAGTCTCGCTTAAAATTTACAACCTCTTATCAACTTTTTCATCCTGTTGGTTCATACAAAAATAAAACCTGACCATACTCCACTGGGTGACCATTCTCCACCAAGATTTCTTTGATTATTCCCTTTTCCTCGGCGGTTATCTCATTCATCAACTTCATGGCTTCCAGAATACAGATCGTCTGCCCCTCCTCAACGGCATCGCCAATCTCCACAAAGGGAGGTGCACCAGGAGCTGGAGCTCTATAAAAAGTGCCGACCATTGGAGCAGTTACCTCCTTCCAATGGTCGGGATATTTCTTAGCCTCAACTTGAGGCTTAGTCTCGCTGGCTTGTCCGCTTTCGGTAACCTCAACGCTGGGAGCCGATCCAGTGGTCCCCTTGCGCACGCAAATCTTGACCCCTCCCTCCTCCACAACAATTTCACTTACATTGCTCTGCTCGATTATCCTCACGAGTTCCCGAATCTGCTCTACATCCATATATCCATCCTCCTTGACTGCGCTAATTTCTCGGCTCGTCAAGAAAACGGTCTTCTCCACGCTCTTCCTGGCGCGATTCTCTAAATATTCCCTAGCCGGTTTTGGGAAAAGAGCAAAAGTTAAAACATCCTCTTCGCTCTGGGCTAAATCTCCAATTTCCTTGGCATAATCCTCAAAGGTTTCCGTTAAAAGCTCCGCCGGTCTTACATCTATGCGCTTTTCACCACTCAAAATCTTTCGTTCGATTTCGGGATCCATGGGACCAGGGGGACGACCATATAACCCCTTCACATAATCCCTCATTTCATCGGGAATAACGTTCCACCTTTTTCCGCTTAAAACGTTGATTACAGCTTGAATTCCCACGATTTGACTCAAAGGTGTTACAAGAGGTGGATATCCAACTTCAGCTCGCACGCGCGGTATTTCCTCTAAAACCTCAGGCAATCTATCCAGGGCATTTTGCTCCTCCAATTGACTGTAGAGATTGGAGATCATTCCCCCCGGAACCTGGTGGGAAAAGACTTTCATATGCGTAAGAGAGGTTACTCCGCGCTTAAAGCCCCTCCTTTCCCGAACGGATTCCCAGTATTCAGCTATCTCGTAAAGGAGATCCAAATCAATCCCAGGATCATGGGGAGTATCCTTGAGAGCAGCCACTACCATCTCAACCGCAGGCTGAGAGTTTCCAAAAGCCAAAGGCACAGTAGCCGTGTCTATAATATCCACACCCGCTTCTATTGCCTTGATGTAATTCATGGGAGCCATGCCCCCAATATAATGGCAATGGAGCTGTATGGGTAAATCGATTTCCTTTCGTAGACGCTGAACTAGTTTATGAGTGCGATATGGGGTAAGGAGAGCCGCCATGTCCTTGATGCAGATGGAGTCCGCCCCCATTTCCACGAGTTCAAGGGCGGTGTTCACATAATGTTCAAGGGTATGAATGGGACTAATGGTATAACAAACCGAAGCTTGAAAGTGGGCACCGGCCTCTTTGACGGCCTCAACGGCGGTTTTGAAATTCCTCGTATCATTGAGGGCATCGAAGATACGAAAGATGTCGATGCCATTTTTTGCCGCATGATGGACGAATCTCCTCACTATGTCATCTGGATAATGCTTATAGCCCACAAGATTCTGACCCCGTAGGAGCATCTGTAAAGATGTATTTCGCACGTGGGACTTGATCGTCCTCAACCTATCCCAAGGACTCTCATCGAGGAATCTCAAAGGTGCATCGAAAGTGGCTCCACCCCAAACCTCCATTGAATGGTAACCGACTTTATCCATTTTCCCAAGGATGGGTACCATATCCTCCGTGCGCATACGGGTAGCCCAGAGAGATTGATGGGCATCCCTCAAAGTGGTATCGGTGATTTTAATCCGCTTTGGTTTCTGTCTCATTCCACCCACCTTTTGAATTCCTATTTTAACAGGAAAATCCCTCCCTTGCCTACCACCCTTCCATTATTCCACTCTTATTTTCCAGTTAACCTCGTAATGTACTCACCCGAACGGGTGTCTATTTTCACTATGTCTCCCTCCTCGATGAAGAGGGGAACTTGAATAACGGCTCCCGTTTCTAGGGTAGCGGGTTTTGTCCCCCCAGTTGCCGTATCTCCCTTCACACCCGGAGGAGTGCTTATGACCTTCAACTCCACAAAGGTAGGAAGCTCCACACCAATTGGTTTTCCCTCATACATCAAAATCTCCAAAGTCATTTCCTCCTTTAGATACTTTCTCGCCTCCCCGATTTGTTCCGAGGACAGGGAAAGTTGTTCATAGGTCTCAGCATCCATGAATACGTAATTACCATGGTCGGAATAGAGGTATTGCATGAGACGATGGTCAAGCCTCGCAAGTTCTACCCTCTCCCCGGCTCGAAATGTCTTATCAATGATAGCACCGGTTTTTATATTTCTTAGTCTTGTGCGCACGAAAGCCTGACCTTTGCCCGGTTTTACATGCTGAAAATCCAGAATGGTATATAGAACGCCGTCTACCTCGATGGTCATCCCCGTTCTAAACCGGTTGGTCGTAATCATAAGTCGATCTCCCTCCAATCAATCTTCTGAATCTATCTAGTATATCCATGATCGCGGAATGATAAACTAAAGCTCGAGTAGATCCTTAGTTGATGTTGTTAAAATTTCTATTCCACGTTCTCTTAAGACCACCAAGTCTTCGATACGGACCCCGCCAAAACCTGAGATATAGATCCCCGGTTCGATTGTTGTAACCATTCCGGCCATTAACCGCTCATTGCTCTTCGGTCCCAGTGTGGGGATCTCGTGAATCTCCAATCCAACTCCATGCCCCAGATTATGACCAAAATTGCTACCATAGCCCATTTGACTCAGATAATCTCTGGCGATCCCATCGGCCTGGGCGCCGGTTTGACCCGCGGATATCCCATCCAATGCTCTTTTCTGAGCCTGTAAGACCAGCCGATAAATCTTGCGTTGTTGCTCGGAGGCCTTCCCCAAAACCAAAGTTCTAGTTAAGTTGGAGTGGTATCCCTCATATACCGCTCCGAGATCGATTTTTACGAACTCGCCTGGGTGCAAGCCTTTATCAGTAGTTCGAGCATGAGGTATGGCAGAACGTGCACCGGACGCCACAATTATATCAAAACCCACTTTCTCAGCACCACTTTTGCGCATAAAGTATTCCAATTCAATGGCCACATCTCGTTCGGTTACTCCCACTCTTATAAATGGCAAAATATGGGAAAAAGCTTGATCCACTATCTTTGCAGCTCGAGCTATCCGAACTATCTCCCCCTCCTCCTTGATGGCTCGCAATTGTTCTACCATTTGAGGCAAGGGATGCAAAAGGATATCACCCAATTCGGAGAGCTCAATATACTCCTTAAAGGTGAGAAAGTGGGATTCGAAGCCAATCACCTTTAGTCCCAATTTTCTAATCAAGCTCGCCAGCTCGTCGTAGCCTGAATTCGTGACCTTAAGAATTTCACATCGGGAGGCTTCCTGAACCGCTTGCTCAAAATGGCGAAAGTCTGTGAGGAGAAAGGTGTACTTTCCATCTATCACCAGCATTCCTGAGCCCGTAAAACCAATAAGATACCGCAGGTTCTCGGGTTTTTTGATGAGCATGGCATCAACCTGAGCTTCTTCGATTTTTTGCCTTAACTTAGAAATCCTCTCAGAGATCATGAGTTTCTCTAACGGCGATTATTTTTCTTGTTCCTTCAGCAATCTTTTTGCCGCCTCCAAAGCTAAATAATAGCTGTCGGGACCAAACCCAGCAATTTGACCCACGGTGACCGGGGCAATAACCGATTCCCAACGGAACTCCTCTCGAGCATAAATGTTGGAAAGATGTACCTCAATGGTGGGGATATTCACGGAAGCAATAGCATCACGGATGGCTATACTGTAATGTGTAAAAGCTGCGGGGTTAATGATAATGCAATCGATTTTACCTGCTGCCCATTGAATCTTTTCCACAATCTCCCCTTCATGGTTCGACTGAAAAACCTCCAATTCTATTTGGCTCTGAGAAGCTTGTTCTTTGAGGGCGAAATTTATCTCCTCAAGTCTCGTGGTCCCATAAATCTCCCTCTCCCTTAACCCCAATAAGTTCAAGTTTGGACCATGGATCACTATAATCTTAGCCATTGCCATCATCCTCCCTACAAGTTTAATTCCCTTTTTAATTATTCCCTTTTTAATTCGGTGAGCTTATTCTTTGCCCCCTTATTTTTCGGTTCAATCTCTAGTACCTTTTCAAATTCGAGCATGGCCAGTGCCAATCTATCCATCTTCTCATAGATTAAACCAAGGTAAAAGTGAGCCACGGTGCTCCTTGGATTGAGTTTCACTACTTGCCCGTAATCCTTTGCTGCCTCCTTGTACATTCCCTTGTTGTAATATATCCACCCTCTACCCAGATAAGCCGTCTGGTTACGAGGATTTAAATCTAAAGTCATGGTAAATTCATGTAACGCTTTATCCAACTCACCGAGAGTTACATATTCGTTCCCCAGGTTAAAATGAGCTTTCTCAATATAGCGTAAAGCTCTTTGAGGATACCAGTATCTATATATGGGTTTTAAGCTTATGGCTTTCTTAAATTGACCTATCGCCATTGAATGGTCGCCTCTAAAAGCGTAAAATTCGCCCAACAGGACATAATGCGAAGGATCATTGGGGTATAGACTCTGAGCCCGTTCCAATTGTGATAGAGCCTGAGAGAACCACCCTCTTGACCAATAATAAACGCCCAAATCGGAATGATAGTCGGCCCAGAAAGGATTGAGGGCTATCGCCTTTTTTATTTCCCTGATCGCTTCATCCACCAATGAAATCCTCTTCAATCGCTGTGCTCTCTTGTAACAGACATCAGCGAGATGGGCGTGATATTCGGGGCAAATGGGATCAAAAAGTGTTGCCTTTCTAAAAACAACGCAAGCTTGGGAAAACTTTTCCCCTCTCATTAATGATTCCCCCCGCTGGGCAAATTTTAAAGCCACGGCATAGTTCGCTAGAATGAGTAGAATCAGACAGAAAGCTACAATTACTGTAGCTACGCTCATATTTTTAGATAGTTTTAAGGATGTCTTGACAACCCTTTGAGGGAATGCTAGCCCCTCGAGGGAAAAGGTCAACCCCACTAGGGACCAAAAAATCATGGCTACCAGAGGGGTGTACCAATCAAAATCGATCAAATTGCGAACAAGAAATGCTACGGATCCCGCAAACAAGGCTAAGGCAACTCCCCTTATAGGCTCATCCCGCAGGTTTAAAAGTAATCCAAATTGCTTTTTCAAAATGAGCAGAACTATAGCCAAAAAAGAGCAAATCCCACTGCTCCCGTTTCCGCAAAGAGCTCGAGATAAGTATTGTGAGCATGCTTTGAATAGATACCGCCATGCTGATATACAGGATAAATACGGGCGTAGGTTCCAATCCCCGTCCCCAGAAGGGGAAAATTCTTTATCATTCTCAAAGTCCCCTTCCAAAGATGTAATCTGCCCTGCACGCTTGTAACTCCTGCTTCCTTGGTAAGCCCCGGATACAAGGCAATCTCCGGGGAATACTTCCCAGTCATTGTGATCACGGTCAGACAGAAAATGAGGGCAAATATCCCCAAGAGCAGCAAATTCGCTACTCCCTTCCACTTCTGAGTTTTAGGAATCCCCACAGCCAAGATAGCCACCACGACCATGAAACAAAGCCAGCCTCCGCGGGAAAAAGTGAGAAATAAGCAGGTGACCATAACGACACCGGCGATCAGTAGTGCCACTTTTTGCCATCTATCCTTGGCATTTAACAATAGCACGAAGGCCACGGGAATGAGCATGCAAAGAAATCCCGCGAGATGATTAGGACTAATGAATATGGAGAATACCCTACTGGGGATATCGAGAGATAAGCCCCTTCCGGCTACATATTTCGAAAGCATCTTGAAACCAGCTACGTATTGAAAGATGCCGTAGCTGGATAATAAAGTTCCGCAAAGGACAAAAATGGCGAGGAGTGAGGTAACCTCCCATTTTAATTTGATGTTGTTGGCTACGAGCCAAAAGATCAAAAAATATGAGAATATCAGGAGCAAAGCATCTCGGCTAGCGTATAAGCAGACCAATCCAAAGGTGGAGATGACAGCGGTGATGCCGAATAAAATCAGGGGGATGTCAAGGTCAGTGTGGTAAAAACTTGAATTTTTCCGTCTCGCTTCCAAAAGCCAGAAGGTACCGAGGAAAATTAATAAGGTGTATAAACAAGCCTTCGTTTCCTGGAAATAACCCGCTCCATTGATAAAAGAGATATATAAAAAGAAGGCAAATATTAGGATGGGGGTGGATCTTTCCAGTCTAAGATGGGCTTTATTTGTCAATCCAGTCTCCTCACATCTTCTAGGGCTTTGCTGACTATGCGAGAGGAAATCCCCATGACCACGGGAGACCCAACTGCCTTTAAGAGCACAAAAATATTGGCTTCGCCCCGCCTCTTCTTGTCCACCACGATTTGATTTAATATGGCATTGGCATCGAGTTCGGGTAATTTAAGGGGAAGCCCTGCGCGTTTCAATAATCTAATGTGTCGATCAACCAAAGAGCGGTCTATTAGACCGAACTCATGGGCGATGAAGGCAGCACAAACCATTCCCACAGAAATGGCTTCTCCGTGCAAGAATCTCCTGTATCCGGTCAAAGCTTCGATAGCATGGCCGATGGTATGTCCATAATTGAGAATTGCCCGCCTGCCAAAATCTCTTTCATCCTCCTCCACTATCCTTGCCTTGATCCGGCAACATTCGGAGACCACTCGCGACACGAGCTCTTCATCCAATTTCAATATCGATTCCAGGTTTTTCTCGAGAAAGGAAAGAAACTCCTCTCCCTGCAGAAAGCCATATTTTATGACTTCTGCAAAACCAGCCTTAAGCTCTAGTTTAGGTAAAGTTTTTAGCGTTGCGGCGTCGGTGAGAACGAAATTTGGCTGGTAGAAGCATCCTATGAGATTCTTTCCCCGAGGGTGATTTACAGCAACTTTTCCTCCCACACTGCTATCCACCTGGGCGAGCAAGGTTGTGGGAACCTGAACCAAAGGTACTCCACGCATGTAAGTAGCAGCTACGAAACCCGCAAGGTCTCCAATTACTCCTCCCCCAAAAGCTATGATGGGATCGAAACGCTGAGCATCCACCGCCAGGAGTTCATCGTAAAGCTTTGATGCCATTTCAAGGGATTTATACTCCTCACCATCGGGAACTTCTAAAAAATGATATTCAAAGCGGGCTTTCAGAAAACTTTCTCGGACAACCTCTCCAAAAAGGTTCAAGATCGTGGGATTGGTAATGACAATGACTTTTCTTCCACAACGGGGAATGGATTTTACCCTGTCCCCAATGGTCGAAAGAATTCCAGATCCCACATAAATTTTATAACTGCGGCCTCCCAATGCCACCTCAACGGTTTCAAATAGCTTCATGACGTTATCTTCTCTCCCAACTCCCGCTGGATTCTTTGCACCACCTGTTCCACGGAAAGACCCGTTGTGTCCACGATCAAATCGGCTACCTCTTCATAAATCTTCTCTCGACTTGAGAGCAGCTTCTCGATCTGCATCTTTGGCTGTGGGACGTTTAAAAGTGGTCTTTCACCGGAGTTCTTTACCCGCTCATATATCGCCGATAAGGCCGTTTTAAGGTAAATTAAAATTCCTTTGCTTTTCAAAGCCTCTACATTCCTGGGATTTAAGACGGCCCCTCCACCACAGGCTATAATCTGCCCCTCGCCCAAAGAAACTTCGGCGATTATCTTCGCCTCTAAGGCACGAAAAACAGGTTCACCAGAATCTTCGAATATCTCCCTTATCCGTCTCTTGGCTCTTTCTTCTATCAAGGAATCCGTATCCACGAACCTGTAATGCAACCTCTCGGCCAATCTCTGCCCAACACTACTCTTACCCGATCCCATAAACCCTATGAGCACGATATTCTTCACATCCATTCACCTTCGATTCATTCACTATTTACATCTGCTAATTCACTAGGTGGGCTGTTTGATTCTAAAATTAAAACTATCAACAGCCAAACAAGTCTAAGATTCTGTGAACTGTGAACCGTGAACCAATCACTAAATCACCATTTCCTCACTCTCTCGATGTAATTTTGATAGTTACATTTGACCTCATTGAGGCTATCTCCACCGAATTTTTCAAGGACAGCGGAAGCCAGCTCCATGGCCACAACCGCTTCTCCGATCACAGCAGCGCTGGGGACTGCACAGACATCGGCACGTTCTTTAAATGAAACGGTCGACTCTTTAGTTATTATATCAACGGTTCGCAATGGTTTACCGAGGGTGGGGATGGGCTTCATAACAGCCCGAAGAAGGACCGGTTCCCCATTCGTTACTCCACCTTCCAATCCCCCAGCTCTATTCGTCTCACGGTAGAACCCTCTGGAAGCATCGAAAAATATCTCATCGTGAGCGGATGAGCCCCTCATCGAAGCCAACTTAAAACCCTCTCCAATCTCAACTCCTTTAATTGCAGGTATGCTCATAATCGCTTGAGTCAACCTCGCATCCAATCTCCTATCCCAGGATACATAGCTTCCCAACCCTGGAGGAACTCCATAAGCTATGATTTCAAAAATGCCCCCCAGAGTGTCCCCATCACTCCCAGCCTCTTCAATCTCCCTCACCATTTCGAGGGATGCCTTTTCGTCGATGCATCTCACTGGGGAACGATCTATCTCGGGAATATCCTTAAGCTTAGGTGGGGAAACGATCTTCGCTGTATGGGTTCCGATGCCTATAACGTGGCTTAGGATTGAAATGTTCAATTCCCGAAGAAGAGCTTTGGCAATGGCTCCAACACCCACCCGAGCTGCGGTTTCCCTGGCGCTTGCCCTCTCCAAAACATTGCGGATGTCCCTTTGCCCCGTCTTTAGAACACCAGCGAGATCTGCATGCCCAGGTCGAGGCGTGGTTACTGGTTCCATTTCCACAGCTTTTTCAATGGACATCGCCCTCGACCAATTTTCCCAATCCCTATTCCTGATGAGTAAGGCTATGGGGCTACCGAGGGTCTTACCAAAACGCACTCCGCTTAAAATCTCCACTTCATCCCGCTCTATCTTCATTCTTCCACCCCGACCCACGCCCATTTGGCGTCGAGAGAGTTCAGAATTGATGTATTTTGCGGAAATCTTTAAACCACAGGGAATCCCCTCCACAATGGCAATAAGAGCTGGTCCATGGGATTCTCCCGCTGTAAGAAACCTAAGCATCATCTCACCTCTTATTCATTTCAAAAATCATTCAAACTGCTTCTTATATAACATAAAACGGCACCGAGCAGGAGTGCCGCCCATGGACTAATATTTCTATTACTTGTATGCCATAGACATAATTTCAAAAAGGTGGCTCAAATCCTAAATTCGAAATCCTAAATCCTAAACAAATTCAAAACGAAGTTTTGGTCATTTGATATTGTTTAGAATTTGGTGCTTTGTGCTTAGAATTTGAAACATTCCTTTGCTTAAGGATAATGTTTTGGCAAAAAGAGCTTCTGCCGTAGCGATTTATGTCTAGCCTTACTATTACTTGTATATCTCCTCACCCAACTTTAATACAATTTTATCATCCCCGTAAAGAAGGGTGACACTATCGGTCCCTATCGATAATACTTGATAGGGAGAATCATTTATTCGATCTCCCTCTTTAACCTTATATATGGTGCTCCCATATTTTATGGAGGCATATTTCGTTCCATCCTCAGTATAAATATCCTCAAGGGCGAGAACTTTTAGCGTTGTTTCAGTCGTATCCGTGACAGTGGGCGTAGTCACCTTGGTGATCAAAGGCTTAAAGGGATCTTTACTCTCGTATACTTCAAAAGACTCAACCCGATCAACAGGGGAAGGAGGAGCCGTTGCAATCATTTTCTCCGCCTTCTCTTCCTCCTTTGGTGTGGATCGAGGTGGTTGAACCACACGCCGGGGTTCCCTGGGAGCCTTGCTAATCACCAAAAATAAAAGCGCCAAAGCAACGACGAATATGATAAGAGCAGCGATGATGATCATTAAAACCTTTTTGCCCTTGGGCATTTCTAAAAACCCTTTAACTTTGGTTACATAATCCTTCACCTCTTGTGCCATTTTCTATCCACCACTTTTACTCGTCTGAGATTTACCACTTTCACTAGCTTGCTGGGGTTTGATGAGTGTGAAGGCGCTCGCGGAAATATCCACGGAGAGCTCGGGGTACTCCTTCACGGATATGCTCACCACATTTACTTTTATCTCCCGGGGAAGTCCTTCAAGACGATAGAGAAAATCGACCACATCGAAGAATCCTCCAGTAATGTTAATACTCAAGGGTATTTCGGAAAAACTCTCCTTCGGGCTGAGAACAGAGGGTTTTATGGAAATAAAGTCAATGCCCGCTTGCGTGGCTATATCCTGTAGCTCGATTATAAGGGATGGAAGTTCGGGCTCCTTTGGAATTCTTTTGCTCAAGCTCAACAGCTTTGACTCAATTTGGGCTGATTCCTCCTTTGCGGCTTTAAGGCGTGAAAGCGTAGACTTCGCTGTCTCCTGCCTCTTCCTCTCCTCCTCCATTTGCTTTCGAATTTGGGCTTTTCGGTTCTGTTGAGGTAGCCAAGCCAGGAGGAAGAATGCGACCACGAGAAGAATTGCAAATATGCCCACTGCCGTTATCCTAGACTTAAGCGAAATGGTCATGCCCTCACTCTCCCGAATTCTTAGGCGGGGCAGGAACGGAAGGCTTCGCCGTTTTTAATTGAGAAGTCGTCTCAAATCGGATGGCTTCTTGCTCTTCTACCTCTGTTTTTTCTGAAACATTGAGCCAAATCTCGGTAAACTGCTTAATTTCCTTCAACCTGACCATCCATTTTGCCACCGAATTATGGGTGAAGGTGTGACCTTGAAAAGTGATTCCAGCATTCATGTCTCCCTTAAAAGAAGTCAACCAAACATCGCTCGGTATGACCATACTAATTTCGTTGAGTAGCTTCGACCATGATACCTCGCCTTCCATTGCGGTCTTGAGGATTCTCTCTCGCTTTTCAACCTCAGCCTTTTTCTTCTCATAAATTTCATACTCCGCGATTACCTCTTGTAACTTTTGATTTTCGGTCTTAATTGCGGAGAGTTCTCGCTCCTCCTGACTGACGACCCAGGCATTAATGGTATATATAAAAAATAAGATAAAAACGAGGACCACTATTCCCATGAATGAGTAAACTAGGATTCTTTCAGCTCTCCTCTTTCCAAGGATTTCCGGAGGCAATAAATTGATGTTCGTCATCGCTCAAACCCCCGTAGAGCAAGACCAAGACAAATGGCAAGGGAAGGTTCTTCAGCCATGAGCTCCCCTTGAGGTAATTTGGGATCGATCTGAAATCCCTTCAAAGGATGACCAAATTCCACATCCACTTGTAAGCTCTGACTTAGATAACGATCAAGGTATTCCAGTTTCGATCCACCTCCACTTAAAATAACACACCCAATGCCTTTGACCTGGGTGGCTTGCGCAAGATAATAATCGAAAGAGCGTCGGACCTCGGTCACAAAATTATTTATTTCTTTCCCCAAAACCTCTTGCACCAGAGGCACTTTATCGGCCATCTCAGACCGAATCTTTTTGGATTTTGACTTCTTATTCAAAGGAGTTAGCCCTATCTCGACTTTCAAATCCTCGGCTTCGTCGAAGGATACGTTCAAGGCATCAGCTATGGCACGGGTAAAATCATTTCCCGCCAGAGAGGTCACCCGAGTAAATCTCGGTATTCCTCGCTCTACAACGACGATATTGGTGATCCCGGCACCGATGTTGATCAGAGCTGTTGCTGTTCCCTCCAACTCCCCTTCCCCAGGAACAATGGGTGACTCACCTATGAGCGAACGCACGAGGGCGAAGGAAGATACATCGATTACCACGGGTTTTAATCCAGCCCCCTCAACAGCGGCGACATTGTTCTGGATCATGTCCTTCTGTCCAGCTACAAGGAGCACCTCCATCATCCGCTCATTATTCTCCGTGGTGAATTCGCCTACCACTTGGAAATCGAGAATGGCTTCCTCGATGGGAATTGGAATGAATTCCTGAGCTTGATACTGAATAGCTCCTTTGAGCTCTGATTTCTCCATGAAAGGGAGTTCGATGAGGCGGACAACGACCTTCTGATTGGCTACACCGATTACCACTCTCCTGTCCCCAAAACCTGCATTCTTCCAGAGTCTAAATAAGGAGTTTGAAATGGCTTCGACGTCGACTACTTCGCCCTCTACAACCGCTCCCATGGGGACCTTTACCTTGCCATACTTAATGAGGATGGGTGAACCCTGCGCTGGCTTAAGCTGAGCCGCTCGGAAGGTATTCGTGCCAATATCAAGACCTATTGGTGGAAGGATTCTAAATGGAAAAATGCCCAAAATACGATTCCTCCTACGATCATGGCTTCCGCTTGATTTAAACCTTTGTTGCTTCCCCTCTTCGGGCGGGGCATTACCTTTTATCTCTTTTAAAACCGATTACTTGATTCGATAAAATTTTGTATTTCCCTCTTTTAAAAATTCCAGAAATTTATCGGCATTTCCGCCCATTTCTTTAATAAATCACTATTGCTCACGCCAAGTCCTGTAATCGAGTGTCACACCTTGTATGATCCCAAAGGTACTTGGATACTCCGAGGGCATGGCAGATCCCCTGAAGGTCAACTTGACTCGTCTTTTGATATTATCAAACCAAAGCTGACCATCATCATTATCGACGTCTCCCGCAATTATACTCCCGATAACCGCTATTTCCCGACCATTGGATTCGGTGCGGAATCGGATTCCCCTCCGGGAGAAGACTACCCCTTCTAGTTGAATGTGGTTTCCAGTATCGGTCGATCCCGCATTGGTATTTGAAGTCAGAAATATAACATATCTGGAGAGGAGACTGGATTGGGTGGAGTAAATATAATCGTAAACCCTCGTTCGAGCATTGCTGTAGAGTTCGGTATTCGCTCCCATTTGAGTTGGCTTTGGTTTGGTTCCTTGGATGACCAGGGCATCCGTATTCGTATTCGGATCATCATCCCAACCACCGGCGATGATTTGTATCTTTTCCTCGATGGTTGAGCTATTTATGGTCACATTGCCATAAGCCACAATCGTGGTTACCGTGGAGGTATCCGTGCTGGTTACGGTAGCACCATCGATGGTCAAATTCCCATTTATGTAGGTCTTGCTTCCCCCCGTGAGTGTTACTGTTCCGGTCCATGTTTGGTTTCCGGCGGGGTAAGTGCTCGCCGTGCGAATTTCCCGTTCGTAAGGGGCTGTTCTAAAGGTGGGTAGCCCCGAGGGATCGGCGGAAGTGGCTTCCTTCCAATGCGCGTCGGGAAATTCCCTCACACCGGCAACGTATTTATTATCCACGGGGCGCACACCGTCTTCGTCATAGGCATATCCAAGATAATTGGAACTCGTGCTCGGTTCCCTGATGTTTATGACCCAACCGTGGATGTTTAAAACATCGCTCCCCGTACCGTAGATCATGACCCTCGTGGTTTCCGTCGTATCATTGTATATGAAGACGTTATCCTCCGCAGAGGGATCATCATCATTTCCGGGTATGGCGTTGAATTTAGCTGCGGTCAAGGCACGTTGGAAAGAGGCGGGCACCGTATTCACGACCGCTTGAACTCTTATTCTCCTCGTTACCCCCGTAACTTTCCCCACGGAAATGAGCAACCCAGTGTTCGAATCGTAAATCGTATAATAGCTTCCCGATCCAAGAGCAACCGGTGTGGTCTCGCTTCCAATCGTGCCGGACATGTTGCTGTTTAAACTCCACAGGGCGTGGTTTATTCCAGCTTCTGCTAGATAATAAGCTTTTGTGGAATTGGCATGCTGAATTACCATATATGCCTCATTTATGGTCAGGGAAATGAGGGCAGTCCCCACAAGGATCAAGATCAAGACGGCGCTTAAAGCAAAGGCTAGCGTGTATCCCTCTTCCTTGATTAAAATCTTCAATCTAAGCGGAAACTTGACCATTCTTCCCATCTCATAAATCCTCCATCACTTCCTCAACCTACATTCATTCTCCAGCCTGTATTCCTCTGGAAACTCACCCGGATTTTTATCCATGATTAAGGTGATATAAATCTGGTAGGGTTGATTGACATCATCCGCCCTGAAAACTGGGACTGATTTATTCCGGTTGATCAAATATCTAGCCACAATTTGGCTTGAACTATCAACTTGCCTTGTTAAAATTCCATTCGTCGATAGAGAGTAAATCACCGACGTATCATAGGTATAATCGGCATGAACGATATCGGTTTCCGCCAGAGAATAATTGAAGGTAACCGTTCCCCTCTCATAATTTACGCTATATTCGCTGGATGGACGGGGGATGCCATTTTTGTAGATGGTTGGAGGTGCCCATGATAACCATGGATAATATCGCGATGGTCCGTAGACCTTCCGTCTGGGATCGGTTGTGGACAATTTCTCTCCAACTATTTGCAATCCGGATATGGTGAGGCTATAATCGGTAATCCCCGTAACCTTATAGCATTCCCTAAGCTCTTGAGCTATCCTCAACATGGCAATTCGCACTCCGTTGAGCATCTATCTGCCCCTCGGAAAGATTCCAGGTCTCCAGGCCTTGAACTAACAAGCCGTATAAAGCCCCAACTATCAAAAAGAGCAAAGCTCCAGCCAAAAGTAGCTCCACCAGAGTGAACCCTCTCTCTTCATTGGATTTAATATATCCCAGCATGAACCTCGCCCCCGCTTATAGCTTCCTTGCCCTGTAAGTTACCAGTATTACGGCTTGCGTTTGACCTTCCCTCGTCCAGCTCACCTTAACCGTAATTCTCTTAATATCCGCATTCGAATTTGTGATCTCAGAAGGCGAAGAGACTATTGTTACCTCACGATTAAAGATCTTACCCCCTGCAGTTCTTGTATCCGAATAAGTGCCATCTTGAAGCTCGGGGTCATCATAGGCTTTATTCCTCAGGTACTCCATCTTCTCTTGGGCAAAATTGGTGGCAAGATTCTTATCCTTGGAGGAGGAAACGAACCCAACCCCTTCATAAAACATAATGAATATGGGAATTAGGATGAGAGCAACGATCGTCGCCGCTCCTAAGACTTCGAGAAGGGAAAATCCTTTCTCGCTTCTTGTCATTACTCCCACCCGCTTCTGTAAAGATTGCTCGCTATTTTTATCGGCATCGCAGGTGGAGAGCTAAAGGCACAGGATCTATAGGAAACATAAGCTTAAATAGTAGCGGAAAATCTGGGGGCCGAAGAATAGGGTTATGAATCCACCGAGGGCAAGGAATGGACCGAAGGGAATAATATCCTTTCTGCTCATTCCCTTGAAGATGATGAGTGCAATGCCGGAAATAGCTCCCAAAAGAAAACCAAGGAATAGAGCGGTCAGCACATGCCAGCCCAGGAATATACCCAAAAATGCCGCGAGCTTTATATCCCCTCCCCCCATCCCCTCTCTCCTTAAAAAAAGATGAGCCAATAATGCCACCAGCAGTAGTAATCCTCCACCGATGAAAAACCCAATCAATGAGGAGCCTATCGCTTGTGGATTGGACAAAATCACTAAGATGAACTGTACCACTAAAGCCGGCAAAATTACCTTATTGGGAATGATCTTGTGCTTCAAATCGATGGAGGCAACTAAGAGAAGGATGGAGGTGAAGAATGAAGCCGATAAAAACCCCGAGCTTAGTCCAAACTTTAAGAAACAAAATAAAAACAGGAGTCCGGTCAATAATTCCACCAGGGGATATTGGATGGATATCCTTCCCTTGCAATAGCGGCACCTGCCCTTGAGCAGAAGATAACCGATAAGCGGAATATTGTCATAAGCTCTTATGATTCTACCACAGTGGGGGCAATGAGAGCTGGGAAAGATGATCGATTCTTTCCTGGGAAGACGGTAAATACAAACATTCAAGAAGCTTCCAATGGCTAATCCGAATATGAAAAAGACCAATCCCATTATTCCCTTTAGCATATGTCCCTCATTTCGACATAGCGCCCCTTCAATGCCTTTTAACCTTCGATAATGCCTTTAAATTTATCGACCTCTTTGCCACCATTATTTAGAGTGCAATAAAAAAGTGGCACCCAAATGGGTGCCACTTTCCCTAAAGGCTAACTTTAGTACGTATGAGGTGGAATGTTAGGACATACCGCATAAGGAGGATCCCCTGGAGCGATGGTGTAGAGAGCTTCAGCCTTCGGGCACTTCGGTGGAGCCTTGAGATATTTCTCCGTTATCAGAGGATGCTGATCGTCCAGCGGGCCAGTGGGAGGATAAACATCTTCAGTGGCCTTGTAAGTAGTTATTGCTCCGTCGATCGTTCTTAAGTTTGCCTGACAAGTTCTCTTTTGAGCGCTCTCACGTGCCACGTTGAATACCGGAACTGCGATGGCGACCAAGATAGCAATGATCAGAACGACGACCATTAATTCTATCAATGTGAAACCTCTTTCCTTCCTAATCACCTCTTTTCACCTCCTTGCATGAGTGAGAAAATTTAAATTGCATTTGGAGCTCCAACATCACCTCCGAGAAAAGTTACCTCACTAACTTTATCGGCACCTTGCTTTGAAACCTTAATATCCTCAAATTCTTTGGACCTGCGACCTGCATCAAGCGGACCTTTACCCTATTTAATCAGGGTAATCACTTGGAACATCGGCATATACAGGGAGATAATTATGCCTCCAATTAAGGTTCCCATGACCACGATCATTAAGGGTTCGATCAAAGAAGTGAGCGCATCCACCGTGGCTGAAACCTCCGAATCATAGAAATCGGCAATCTTATTCAACATTGAGTCGAGGGCTCCCGTCTCCTCGCCAACGGCGATCATTTGAACCACCATTGGAGGGAACACAGTGCTTTCCTCCAGAGGTCTCGCGATGCTTTCACCCTCCTTGATACTTGCTCGAGTCCTCATCACAGAGGTAGCAACCACAGCATTGCCCGATGTTTCCGCCACAATGTCCAAAGCTTGGAGTATGGGGACGCCACTGGAGACCAAGGTTCCCAGAGTTCGAGCAAATCTAGCTATGGATATCTTACGAACCAATGACCCGATGATGGGCAAGTGCAATTTTATCCTATCGATCTGCAATCGACCTGTTTCCGTCCTCCCAAACCATCGGAAGGCATAAACCAATGCTATGGTAATGAGCAACCCTATGTACCAAAAACTTTGCATGAAACCGCTTGCGGCCAGCAAAATCCGAGTGGGTAAAGGAAGTTCGCCACCCAAACCTTCGAACATCCTCACAAAAATTGGGACAACGAAGGTGATCATGGCAAATAAGATGAGCATGGAAAAGCCGAACATGGCCGAGGGATAAGCCATCGCCGATTTTATCCTCCCCTTCAATGTCGTTTCCTTCTCGTAATGTTCGGCTATTCGAAGCAGTACCTCATCGAGTACTCCACCGGTTTCTCCAGCTCTTATCATATTGATGAATAAGGGAGGAAAAATTCCTGGATGCTTTGCCAAGGCATCGGAAAGTGCTTGTCCCGCCTCGACATCGTGCTGAACTTCGGCAATCACCTTGGCCAGGGCAGAATTTTCGGTTTGCACACTCAAGATGTTCAGACATTTGGTCAGGGAAAGACCGGCATTTATCATGGTGGCGAACTGACGGCTAAACACCGTGAGATCCTTCAATTTTATTCTTTTAAAGCGCATAAGGACTTCGCCAGGACTAGGGACTTCAGCTTTCTCCTTAATACCCAATACGATGTATTCCATCTGGCGCAATTTATTAGCAACGGTGATTTCGCTATCGCCTTCGAGGGAGCCCACTATTATCTTGCCCTGTCTATCACGAACCCTATAAGTAAAGGTTGCTGCCAATGATTACACCTCCAAACTCAATTCATCCTATCCCGCTCGACTAAGAAGCTGCCTTATATCGTGGGGGTCGATTGCCCGCGCCATAGCCATCTCGTAAGATATCTTCCCCCTCCGGTAAAGATCGGCTAAGGCTTGGTCCATCGTCTGCATTCCGTACTTCTGTCCAGTTTGCATGACGTTATAAATTTGGTACCCTTTCGCCTCTCTAATGAGATTCCGAACCGCTGGGGTGGCAAAAAGAACCTCCACGGCAACCACTCTACCCCTTCCATCTCGAGTCTGCAGGAGTTGTTGAGCTACTATTCCTTGCAGGGTGCCAGCGAGTTGGATCCGCACCTGCTGCTGCTGATGTGGAGGGAACACATCGATGATCCGGTCAATCGACTGGGGAGCATCTGGAGTGTGAAGAGTTGCAAAGACTAGATGTCCCGTTTCGGCGGCGGTTAACGCAGTGGCGATAGTCTCAACATCGCGCATCTCCCCTATTAAGATGACATCTGGGTCCTGACGCAATACATACTTGAGGGCATTTGCAAAGGATTTGGTATCCAAGCCAACTTCCCTCTGATTAACGATGGACTTTTTGTGATGATGGAGATACTCTATGGGATCTTCGATGGTCATTATGTGAACGTTTCGTGTTTCATTGATGATGTTGATCAAAGCGGCGAGTGTCGTTGTCTTTCCACTACCGGTTGGTCCAGTGACCAACACAAAACCCCTTGGTTTTCTGGCCAGTGTTTCCAGAATCTTCGGGAGACCTAGCTCTTCAAGGGTTTTTATCTCAACGGGGATGAAACGGAAAGCAGCGGCGAGACTATTTCGCTGATGATATATGTTCACTCTGAATCGGGCTTTCCCAGGTAAGGAATAGGAGAAATCAAGCTCCAAATTCTTTTCCAACCTCTCCCGCTGCTCCGATGTAAGGATGCTATAAACCATCTCCTTGGTATCCTTGGGAGTTAGCTTAGGATAATCTAGGCGAACGAGATCCCCGTGAATCCGTATTACGGGAGGAGTTCCCACCGTAAGGTGCAAATCCGATGCTTCTCTTCGCAAAACCTCTTCTAATAGATCAGTCAATTCCATGGATTTCCCCCATTTTATTGGTGACATCGCCAATATTATCGGCAAATTCCCACAATTCATTAAATATCTCATCTGAATCGGATGAGAAAGGAGTGAAATACTTGGAGGAATTTTGTGGGTTTAAAATAACAGACTTCAGGGTTCGAAACTCGATACTCGAAACTCGGTTTTAGACTATGACCCTCATTATCTCCTCGATGGAGGTGATCCCCAAACGCACTTTCTCGAAGCCATCCTGCCTTAGGGTCCTCATCCCCTCGGCGATGGCTACCTCTTTGATCTCCTCAGCGGTGGCTTTTTCCACGGTGAGTCGCTTAATGGTCTCACTCATCAACATTATTTCATAGATCCCTATTCTTCCCTTATATCCAGTATCATTGCACTTGCTACAACCTTTGGGACGATAAAGTGTGGCTATATCATCGCCCTCCAAGGGGAAACCAATCTCTTTCAGTGCTTTTGTGGAAGGATTGTAGGACTCTTTACATCCCTTGCACAATCTTCTGGCGAGTCTTTGAGCCTGAACACAATCAACGGCTGAAGAAACGAGAAATGGAGGAATTCCCATCTCTGTGAGTCTGGTGATGGCTCCGGGAGCATCATTTGTATGTAGGGTCGATAACACCAAATGTCCCGTTAAGGCTGCTTCTATTGCTATTTGTGCGGTTTCTCTATCTCGAATTTCGCCTATCATTATGATATCGGGTGAGGACCTCAGGATCGATCTTAAACCTCTAGCAAAGGTTAAGCCAGCTTTGGGATTTATCTGAATTTGATTAATGCCGTGTAATCTGTATTCCACGGGATCTTCTATGGTAACGATGTTTTTCTCCGGTATATTGAGGACATTTAGCACAGCATAAAGAGTGGTCGACTTACCACTCCCAGTGGGTCCGGTGACCAAGATGGTCCCATAGGGCTTCGTGAATGAGGATTTGAATTTCTTAAGGCTCTCTGGGAGGAATCCCAAATCATTCAAATCCATCAGAATGCTTTCCTTCTCCAAAATACGGAGAACGACCCTCTCCCCATGAACTGTGGGAAGGGTGGCCACCCTGAAGTCATAAGCCTTCCCTCCAACGGTTAGTCCACAATGTCCATCCTGGGGCTTACGACACTCGGCGATGTCCATTCCGGCCATAATCTTAATGCGAGAGGTGAGGGCGGGTTGAATCCTCCTTGGGGAGCGCATGACCTCGTGGAGAACGCCATCTATTCGGTATCTTACTCTTAAATCCTTTTCCTGGGGTTCGATGTGGATATCGCTTGCCCGGTCATGGATCGCCCGGGTGATTACCAAATTTACCAGCTTTACGATGGGTACCTCCTCAGCGATCTCATGAATTTTCTCTACCGGGATTTCCTCCTCTATCTCCATGATACCTTCGATCTCCCGTCCCAGTGCCTCGCCCATTCTGTAATAATGATTGATGGCAGAAAGGATATCGGATTCCGTGCTCACCACGGGCTTTATGTCGTAACCCGTGACGATCCTCAAGTCGTCGATGGCGAAGACGTTGGCGGGATCGGCCATAGCCACGACCAACCTATCGCCCTCAAAATCGATGGGAAAGACGAGATATCGCCGGGCTATCTCTTCGGAGATGATGGCTACAGCACTTGCATTGATCTTACATTCTCCTAAATCAACGAAGGGGAGACCCTTCCTTTTCGCAAGGACGGAGGTTAAAGTGGCCTCACTGATTAACTTCATATCCACGAGAGTTTGAGCTAAAGATTTTCCAGTCTCCTTTCGAACCTCCTCGGCCCTCGCCAGCTGCTCCGGAGTCACAATCCCCTCATTTATCAGGATTTCTTTGAGTTCTTCATCCAATTTTGTCACCATATCCATTCCCTTAGTTTGCCTGTTAGCTGGTTTTCTTCTATGCTCATATTTTTGTGGACGGGGTATCCTGGAGAGTGCATCTTAAGAGAACCGTTAAGCCCCGACTTGTCGGGGCAGCAGCTAGCACTCGGAGGGATGCCCCAAACAATATAGTGTTACCAATGTGCGTAAACATTACGGCTAACAATTAGACTATGACCCTCATTATCTCCTCGATGGAGGTGATCCCCAAACGCACTTTCTCGAAGCCATCCTGCCTTAGGGTCCTCATCCCCTCGGCGATGGCTACCTCTTTGATCTCCTCAGTGGTGGCTTTTTCCACGGTGAGTCGCTTAATGGTTTCGCTCACCAACATGACTTCGAACACACCTATCCTACCTTTATAACCCGTTCCATCGCACTTGCCGCAACCCTTGGGTCTATATAAAGTTGGTACCTCCTTATCCTCGCTCAGAGGAAAACCGACATCTCGTAAAACCTTTGGATCTGGAGTATATGATTCCTTGCAATGGTTACATAGCCTCCTTGCAAGTCGCTGAGCGACTATGCAGTCCACTGCGGAAGAAGTAAGAAATGGTTCCACTCCCATCTCCGTTAACCTGGTAAGGGATGAGGGAGCATCGTTCGTGTGCAGGGTGGATAGCACCAGGTGACCGGTAAGTGCCGATTCTATGGCTATCATAGCCGTCTCCTGATCACGGATCTCGCCTATCATCACGATATCCGGATCGTTTCTCAAAATGGAACGGAGTCCCGTTGCAAAGGTTAAGCCAGCTTTGGGATTTATCTGAATTTGATTGATGCCGGAAAGTCTATACTCGACCGGATCTTCAACGGTGATGATGTTTTTCTCAACTGAATTTAAAACATTGAGAACAGCATATAGGGTCGTGGTTTTACCACTCCCAGTGGGTCCGGTGACCAAGATGGCCCCATAGGGCTTCGTGAATGAGGATTTGAATCTCTTAAGGCTCCCTGGAAGAATGCCTAAATCATTGAGATCCATCAAGATACTTTCCTTCTCCAGGAGACGAAGTACGATTTTTTCCCCATGGACCGTAGGTAAAGTCGCTACCCGAAAGTCAATCGATTTTTTATCAAGTGTTAGGCCAAAACGTCCGTCCTGGGGGATGCGACGCTCGGCGATGTCCATTCCAGCCATGATCTTAATACGAGAGGTGAGACCGGGTTGAATCCTCTTTGGGGAGCACATGACCTCGTGGAGAACGCCATCTATTCGGTATCTTACTCTTAAATCCTTTTCCTGGGGTTCAATGTGGATATCATTTGCTCGCTCCCGCACAGCTTCCGTGATGATTAAATCGACCAGTTTGACCACGGGGGCTTCTTCGGCTTCTCGCTCCTCCGTTAAAGCCTCACGAACCTCGCTTTCGGCGGCAATGCTCTCCGCCACTTGCTCGATGGTTTTATCCACCCTTGCGTATTGATGGATTGCGCTGAGGATGCTCGATTCCGTGCTCACCACGGGTTTTATGTCGTAACCCGTGACGATGCTCAAGTCGTCGATGGCGAAGACGTTGGCGGGATCGGCCATAGCCACGACCAACCTATCGCCCTCAAAATCGATGGGAAAGACGAGATATCGCCGGGCCACTTCCTCCGAAATTATGGTCGCGGCATTGGAGTTAATCTTGTAATCCTCCAAATTTATGAAGGGAAGGTGCATCCTTTCAGCTAGGGTCTTTGCGATATCTCCCTCGGTGACATATCCTAAATCGACGAGAGTCCGCACCAGCGATTTGCTATCCCTGGACTCTAAGGCTTTTTGCAGTTGTGCCTCCGTGATGAGACCGGCTTCTATCAAAATTTTGCCCAGTCTCTTTTTAACCCTCACCATGACGATCTTCCCCCAAAGCTTCCTCCAAGGCTTTGCGCATTACCGCTATAGGAGGTTCTAAATTCGTCCAAATCTCAAAAGCCGCGGCACCTTGATGAAGAAGCATGCCTAATCCTCCAAGGGTACGGGCTCCCTTCTCCTTGGCTAACTTGAGGAGTAAAGTCTCCCTCGGTTTGTAAATCAAATCACACACGAGATGCTTGGGTTTTAGCAACTCCACGGGGAAGGGAAGTTCCCCGCTTTTCGGATCCATACCCACTGGAGTGGCATTGATCACCACTTCGGCCTTCAAAAAGACGTAAGATAGATCGGCTTCGAAATCCATTGCCTCAACTTCGCAGGAAGGGAAGTTTTCTTGGAGAAGTTGACCCAGGGAATGTGCTCTCTCCAAAGTGCGGTTGAGTATGGCTATATAATTTGCCCCTGCTAAGGCTAGGGAAACCGCTATGGAGCGAGCAGCTCCACCTGCTCCCACAATCAAAATATTTTTCCCCTTCGGATCAAATTTCGCATCCCTTTGAAGGGAAGCTAAAAATCCCCTTCCATCCGTGTTATATCCGATTAATCTATTTCCCTTCACGTGAATGGTATTTACCGCTCCCACAATCCGAGCATAGGAGGCAATCTCATCCAAAAACGGGATGACTTCCTCCTTGTAAGGCATGGTTACATTTATCCCAACAAAATTGAGAGCTTTTATGCCCTCCAACGCCTGGTGAAGAAGGGGTCTCTCCACCGGAAGGGGTACATAACACCAATTCAGGCTGAGGTGCTGAAAGGCCGCATTATGGAGCACCGGAGAAAGCGTATATCGCAGGGGATAACCGATGATTCCCGTCAATTTTGTTTGACCATCGATTCTTAACATCCAGCTCACCCGAACTTTACTTTGTGCTATTCTTTAAGCAAATTCCTTTCTCGCAATTTTTTAAGCACCAATCTCTCGAGTCTGCGCAGAAATTTCGTGTGCAACATTTCCTGGGGACTTATGGGAACCACCAGAATGGTTTTTAGTCCCAATCTATTCCCTCCTAATATATCGGTAAATATCTGATCTCCAATAACCACAGTTTGCTCGGGGGAAACATCGAGCAGCTTAATTGCCCTCAAGAATGCTCGCTGCCTGGGTTTTCCCGCGGGAGCCAGGAGGGGTAATTTGAGTTGACTAGCGATCTTACTTGCTCGAGTAGTCCAGTTATTGGAGAGAATGCAGATTCGAAATCCCTGGAGGATGGCCTCTTGAAGCCATCGACGAATTCTCTGAGGAGTTTCTCGCTCGTATCGAGGAACGAGAGTATTATCCAGATCTATTATCAAACCGTCGATACCCCGGCGTTTAAGCTCAGCCAGATCGATCTCGCACACGGAGTCATAATATTTACTCGGGCAAAGAAGCCTTAACAATCTCCAGACGGATCCGTAGGACTTATGCCTTTTATCTCGCACTTTTTGCCTTTCTCTTTGCCTTCAAGAATTCTTCATAAGAATTGGTGAAAGTATGTCTCCCTTCTGGATCAGTAACCACATAATACAGGTAATCTACCTGTGCGGGGTTTAACGCCGCTCTTATGGACTCCAAACCAGGGTTGCATATTGGACCTGGGGGAAGACCGGGATGTAGATAAGTATTGTAAGGAGAGTCAATTTTCAGATCCTCTTTGGATAACTTCGGCTTCCATCGAGGTAAAGCGTATTGAACCGTGGCATCTATTTGAAGAGGCATTCCCTTGTTGAGGCGGTTGTATATGACGGCCGAAATCAAACTCCGCTCCTCGGGAACCTTTGCCTCCCTTTCAACTAACGAGGCTACCGTTATCACATTATGGAGAGTTAAATTTCTCTTCTCAGCTTCAGACCAGTTAAGGGATGATATCTCCTTTTCAAACTGGGTGAGCAACATATCTATAAATTGTTTTGGGGTGGTATCTTCGATCACGATGTAGGTTTTTGGAAAAAGATAGCCCTCTAAACCGGGTGTGGCATTGCTTTTTAGAAAATCATAATTAAAAATCCCCAATGTGGTGCCATTCTTCGCGAGCTGCCTGAACTCCTCGGCGTTTATCTCCGTCTTGACTCCAATTCTTTCCACGATTTGATCGGTGGTGAACCCCTCGGGTATTGTAACCATAAAAATCTTTTTGAGCGGCCCCTGGAGAAAAATATTCAAGACTTCTGTATGGGACATTCCCCTTCTAAACCTGTACTTACCGGGTAAGATGTCTATTCCCTTGATGCGCAGTAAGAATCGGAAAAGATATGGTTCAGACAGGATCTTCTTTTCGACCAAAAGATGGGCTATTTTGGAGGTCGGGGTCTTGGGTTTGATCACTAACTCCACTGCTCCCCCTTTTGGGGGTCGATGAAGGGCGAGAAAATAAAAGGAGATTAAAAGGAAAACCACTACGGCGGAGATTAAAATCCTTCTAAATTTTCCCGCTCGAATCTCCCTCCAGTTAGGAATGGGCAGATTTAAACCCCTCCCCACTGCGAAGATTATCCAGATATCCCTGTAAAATGAGGGTAGCGGCGATCTTATCAATCACCATTTTTCTCTGAGCTCGCCTTACATTGGCCTGCAGGAGAGTCTTCCTCGCTGAAAGTGTAGTTAACCTCTCATCCCAACACTTTATGGGTACCTCCAGTTGCGAAGAAAGCTTCCTTACATATTCCTCAACCATTCTGGCTGGAGGACCCGAACTTCCATTTAAATTAAGGGGAATGCCCACAATTATCTCATCTACCTGGTAATTTTCAATAAGTTCTTTGAGTTTCCGAACCTCGCGGGAAAAATTACTCCTCTTAATAGTGGTCAGACCCTGGGCAGTCTTACAAAGAGGATCGGAGATAGCAACCCCAATATTTTTTGCTCCAATGTCAAGACCCATCTTTCGCATTAACTTAAAGGGATGAGGGATAAGTCTAGAGTGAAGAGATCAATTAATCTTCCCCCCTTTAGACTAATCCCTTTCCACTTCTCCCTCCTTTTTTTGTTGTAATTGCTTTTCGATACATTTAAAGGCTTTATCTAAAGCTTGAGAGATATTCTCCGGCTTCCTTCCTCCCGCCTGGGCAAGATCTGCCCTACCCCCTCCCCCACCACCAACGAGGGGGGCTATTTCCTTAAGTAGATCACCGGCGTGAAAACCGTTGGCTACCAGGTTCGGCGTGGCGGCAGCAATTAGCATGGCTTTTCCACCATGTGAAGCTCCCAGAACCATGATACCGCTCTTCACCCTTTCCCTTAAAACATCGACAAATCGCCTCAAACTCTCCATATCTTTAGCCTCTATTGCCCTTATGAGAACTCTGACCCCATTTACCTCGCGAGTTGAAGCCAGAAGGGTATCAACCTGATGTTTAATGAGCTGAATCTCAAAGGACTCTATCTTTCGCTCCCTCTCCTTGAGAGTAGCCAGTATGCTGGTTATCCTCTCTGGGATTTCGGGAATCGTTCCCACTTTCAACAGGTTGGTGGTTTCCTCGAGAATTTCCTCCCTGCCGTGGATATAATCTAAAGCTCTACTCGCGGTTAAAGCTTCTACTCGCCTGAGGTTTGTTCCGATGCTCCCCTCACTAACTATCTTAACCAGCCCAACTTGACTCGTGTTTGCCACATGGGTTCCTCCACAAAGCTCCTTACTGAAATTGCCGATCTCCACAACCCTCACAAATTCATCATATTTCTCCCCAAAGAGGGCAATAGCTCCGATATCCTTGGCGAATTGAAAGGATGTGATATAGCATTTGACGGGATGTCCCTCAAAAACTTTATCGTTGATGAGTTTTTCGACCCTCCAAATTTCCTCATCACTTAGGGCCGTAAAATGAGTGAAGTCGAATCGCAATCTATCGTGATCCACGAGGGAACCCGCTTGCTTGACGTGTTTGCCCAACACGGTCCTTAGCGCCCAGTGGAGCAGATGAGTAGCAGTATGATTTCGACAAATTTCCGTTCTTCTTTTGAGATCGATGGAAGCCTTAGCCTTTTGGCCCAAGCGAATGGTTCCCTTAACTACCTTCCCTACATGAACATAAAGGTCAGGAAAGGGAGATTGAGTATCCACTATTTCTACCATACCGGAAGAGGCTTCTATGCATCCCTTATCTCCGACCTGGCCTCCCATTTCGGCATAAAAGGGGGTTTTCTTGAGAACTATTTCAATCTCATCTCCCTCTTTACCCCGATGTACCACCACATTGCCACGGATTATGGCTTGAATCGTCGTCTCAACGCTTTCCAGCGAATAGCCCACGAATTCACCCTTGCCATATTGGTCAAAAACTTGCGCATAGACCTCCTTTGGCTTGGCAACTCGATCTTGCCAAGCAGCCCGTGCCTTTCTACGCTGCTCCTCCATGAGTTCATCAAATTCTCTCTCATCCAAGGAGAATCCATCCTCTTCCGCTATCTCTCGGGTCAACTCCAGGGGGAAACCATAGGTATCATAGAGTTGGAAGACAATATCGCCACCGATCTGATTCATTCCCCTTGATTTTGCCTCTTGAATAACCCCACTTAAAATGCTCAAACCGGATCTTAAGGTTTGGGAGAACCTCTCCTCTTCACCAGCAGCAATGCGGATTATGAATTCTTGGCTCTCTTTGATTTCGGGATAGGCATCCTTCATGGATTCCACGACCATTTGAACGATATCCGGAAGAAACGATCTCTCAATTCCCAACAACCGACCGTGACGGACAGCTCTTCGTATGAGCCTGCGGAGAATGTAACCTCTCCCCTCATTTGAGGGTAAAACTCCATCACCAATGAGAAAGGTTATCGCCCTAACGTGATCCGCGATGATCTTAACGGAGATATCAGATTTTTTGTCCTTCCCGTACCTTATCCCACTCAAGTTTATGGTTTTATCGACTATGGGTTTAAGGGAGTCGGTCTCAAAATTTGTGGGTACATTCTGCAGAACCGAAGCCACTCGCTCCAAACCCAGTCCCGTGTCGATGTTTCTTTTGGGCAAGGGTTCAAGGTCTCCCTTCTCATTCCGGTTATACTCCATAAAGACCAGGTTCCATACCTCCAGGAACCTGTCGCAATCGCAGTGGATTCCGCAATCGGGTCGCCCGCAACTTCGGTCCTCCCCCAGATCATAGACGAGCTCGGAACAGGGACCACATGGTCCCGTGGGGCCAGCGGACCAGAAGTTGTCCTCCTCCCCCATGCGTACGATCCGAGCCTCGGGAATGCCGATCTCATCTCTCCATATCTTGAATGATTCATCGTCGTCCTCAAAGACGGTGATCCACATTCTACCCGGATCGAGTTTCAAATTTTGTGTTAAAAATTCCCACGCCCAAGCGATGGCTTCCCTCTTGTAATAATCCCCAAAGGAGAAATTCCCCAACATTTCAAAGAAGGTCAAATGTCTCGCCGTGTGACCAACCCGCTCAATATCGCTGGTACGAACACACTTCTGGCAGGTAGTAATTCGGATGTGGGTTGGTTTCATCTCGCCCTGGAAGACGGGCTTAAACTGCACCATCCCCGCGGCAGTGAGGAGCAAGGTGGGATCATCGGGAACCAGGGAGGAGCTAGGGAAAACCGCATGACCCCGCTCCTGAAAGAAGGCGAGGAATCTCTTTCTTATCTCGCTACTTTTCATCAAACTTCACCCATCTGTTCACCGGATTTTTCCAGAAAATGATAGACCAACGCCTTGCCCGCCGCCGCGATTGGTAAGGCGAGGAATCTCTTTCTTATCTCGCAACTTTTCATCAAACTTCACCCATCTGTTCACCGGATTTTTCCAGAAAATGATAGACC